>JASHQW010000334.1 GCA_030038875.1 Gammaproteobacteria bacterium
GCTGAGGCTGCGCCCGATACGCGCGGCCTCGACGAGCAGGTGCAGGACCTGAAGAAGGATGTGGTCGATCTCAACCGCGACCTGTTCATTCTCGAGGAGGAGCTGCTGTTTCCGGCCAACACCCAGGTCGCGGTGTTTCTCGCGGTCGACGTGGGTGATTTCTTCGCGCTCGATTCGGTGCAGCTGAAGATCGACAACAAGGAAGTCATCAACTACCTGTACACACCGCGCGAGGTCGAGGCGCTCCTCAAGGGTGGCGTGCAGCGGCTCTATCTCGGCAACCTCAAGGTCGGCCAGCACGAGTTGGTCGCCTTCTTCAGCGGCAAGGGTCCCAACGACCGGCCGTACAAGCGCGGCGCCTCGATCAAGTTCGAGAAGGGCATCGGGGCGAAGTACCTCGAGCTCAAGATCAACGACCGGCAGAGAAAGCTCCAGCCGGAATTCGAGATCAAGGACTGGGAGTAGCGGGGCGCATGGCTGGCCGGCTCGCACGCGCGCTCTGCCTGGGAGCGGCCCTGGCGCTCCTCGGCGCGCCGGCGCTCGCGCGCCGCCACGATCCGGAGAAGCTTCCCGAGATCCGCGTGCGCGACCTGCATTACGGGGATGCGCTCTTCTATTACTACCAGCACGACGATTTCGAGGCGCTCACGCGCCTCGCAGCCTACGACCACTGGAATCGCATGCCGCATCACGAGGAGGACGCACAGCTGCTCATGGGCGGCCTGTACCTCGCGCTCGGCATGCACAACGAGGCGGGCCGGCGCTTCGAGGCGCTGCTGAAGGACCCCGTGCCGAGCGGCGTGCGCAACGTCGCCTGGTTCTACCTGGCGCAGGTGTGGTACGCGCGCGGTTATCTCGACAAGGCGGGGAGGGCGCTCGCGCGCGTGAACGGGCGCATGTCGCCGGAGCTCGAGGCGCAGAAGGAGCTGCTGCTCGGCAACGTGCTCATCCACCAGGAGAAGTACGACGAGGCCATTCGCCTGCTCTCCACCTGGCGCGGCACCTACAACTGGTCGGCCTACGCGCGCTTCAACTTAGGGGTGGCGCTCGCGCGCAGCAACCGCCTCGCGGACGCCGATCCGTTCCTCACCGGGGTCGGCACGATGGTTGCGGGCACCGAGGAGCAGCTCGCGGTCAAGGATCGCGCCAACCTGGCGCTCGGCTTCGCGTATCTGCAGGCGAACCAGCCCGCCAAGGCACTGCCGGCGCTCGAGCGCGTGCGGCTCAACGGTCCGTACTCGAACAAGGCACTGCTCGGCACGGGCTGGGCCGAGGCTGCGCTCGGCGACTACCAGGGCGCCCTCGGGCCGTGGATGGAGCTGCGCAGCCGCAACGTGCTGGATGCGGCGGTGCAGGAGTCCTATCTTGCCGTCCCGTACGCCTTCGGCAGGCTCAATGCCAACGCACAGTCGGCCGAGTACTACGAGAGCGCGGTGGAGTCCTTTCAGGCCGAGAACGGCCGGCTCGATGCCGCCATCGGCCGCATCGAGCAGGGCGACATGCTCAGGAGCGTGCTGCAGAGCGGCCGCAACGGCGCTGCAACCTACGGCTGGTTCTGGCAGCTGAAGAATCTGCCGGACGCCCCCGAGTCGCGCTACCTGTACACGGTGCTCGCCGGCAACGACTTTCAGGAGGGACTGAAGAACTACCGCGACCTGGCGCACATGAGCGACCTGATGGAGCGCGGCGGCTTCGACATGGAGGCCTTCGAGGACATGATCGAGACCCGCGAGCGCGCTTATGCCGAGCGGCTGCCGAGGGTCGATGCGTTGCTCGACTCGGGTGCGGTGGCGCAGCTCGAGCAGCACAACGTCGACCTCGCCGGGCGGCTGCAGACCATCGAGGCGCGGCACGACGTCGCCGCTCTCGGCACCGACACCGAGCGCGAGCAATGGGCGCGCGTCGAGCGGATCGAAGCCGCGCTTGCCGGCGCGCCCGACACCCCCGAGAACAACGACCTGCGCGAACGCGTGGCGCTCGTGAAAGGGGTACTGTTCTTCCGGCTGAACGACGCCTACAGCGCGCGCCTCTGGGAGGAGCACCGCTCGCTCAAGGACCTGAAGCTCGCGCTGCACGAGGCGCAGAGCCGCTGGATCCGCGTGGAGCAGGCGCGGCGCGCGGTGCCGACCAACACCGGCGAGTTCGCGACGCGCATCACTGCTCTGCGGGCGCGCATCGACGCGCTCGCCACGCGCCTCGCCGCCACCGAGCAGCAGCAGGCCGACTATCTGGCGCGCGTCGCAGTCAACGAGCTCGAGGACCAGAAGGCGCGCCTCGCCACCTACCAGGTCCAGGCGCGCTTTGCGCTCGCCGAGATGTACGATCGCGCCGCCAACGCCGGCGCGGCGCCGGCGAGGGCGCCGGCCGCCCAGCAGAAGGGCGCGGAGGAGGAGCCACCGCCGGCAGAAGGCGCGGCACCCGAGGCGCAGCCGGCAGCTCCGGCTGAAGCGCCGGCGCCCGCAGCGCCACCGACCCAAGCGCCGGCCAATGAGGCGCCACCGAGTCAGGCGCCGCCGACCGAGGCCCAACCGGCCAAAGAGGCGCCGCCCGCCAACGCTCCGGAGCCGCCGCGGTGACGCGGCGGGCGCGAGCCGTGCTGCTGGCGCTGACGGCGGGGGTGGTGTCGCTCCCGCTCAGCGCGCAGTCCCCGCCCGCGGGGACGACGATCGGCGATCTCAAGTCGCGCTCCGTCGAAGTGCACCGCGACGCCCCCGCGAGCCCGAGCGTCGAGAAAGCGATGGAGAACTACCGCCGCTTCCTCGAGCTGCAGAACACCGACCCCAAGCTGCGCGCGGAAGCCATGCGCCGCCTCGGCGATCTGAACCTCGATGCGGGCGAGCTGACGCGCATGGAGCAGGAGGTGACGGCGCAGGACCTGCAGGGTTCCGAGGCCATCCGGCTCTATACGACGCTCCTCAAGGCCTATCCCGACTATCCGCGCAACGACCAGGTGCTGTACCAGCTGGCGCGCGCCTACGAGCTGACCGGGCAGGCCGAGCCCGCGCTCAACTCGCTCGACCAGATCGTGCAGCGCTACCCGAACAGCCCGCAACTGGCGGAGGTGCAGTTCCGGCGCGGCGAGCTGCTGTTCTCGGCCAAGCGCTATCCGGAGGCCGAACGGGCCTACGCGGCGGCGATCGCCCGCGGCGCCTCGTCCGGCTTCTATCAGCAGAGCCTCTACAAGCACGGCTGGTCGCTCTTCAAGGAGTCGCGCACCGAGGAGAGCCTGCCGTCCTTCGCGCAGGTCCTCGACCACGAGCTTGGTGCCACCGGCAGGGGCCGTGCGCTCGAGAGCTTGAAGCGCGCCGACCGCGAGCTGGTCGAGGACACGCTGCGCGTCATGAGCATCACCTTCTCCTACAACGAGGGTGCGCAGACACTCGAGCAGTATGTGAGCCACACCGGCGAGCGCCCGTACACCTATCTGCTGTACCAGCGGCTCGGGGATCTGTACGTCGACAAGCAGCGCTATCAGGACGCCGCGACCACCTACCGCGCCTATGTGGCCCTCGATCCCTACAGTGATCAGGCGCCCAACCTCGCCATGTCGGCGATTGAGGCCTACAGCAAAGGCGGGTTCAGCCAGCTGGTGCTCGACGGCAAGCACGAGTTCGTCGAGCGCTACAACTTCGATTCGCCCTACTGGAAGACTCGCACCAAGGCGGCCAACCCGAAGGTGGTGGCGGAGCTCAAGACCAACCTGAAGGACGTGGCCACCTACTTCCATGCGACCGCGCAGAAGAGCGGGCGCAGCTCCGACTACGAGGAGGCGGCGCGCTGGTATCGCTCCTATCTCCAGTCCTTCCCCGGAGATGCCGACTCGGCCGCGACCAACTACCTGCTGGCCGAGGCGCTGTTCGCGAGCCGCCACTACGAGGAGGCGGCCACCGAGTACGCGCACACCGCCTACGACTATCCGCGCAATGACAAGTCTGCCACCGCCGCCTACGCCGGGCTCGTCTCGTACGAGAAGGGCGAGGCGGCTCTCTCGGGCGTCGAGAAGGACGCCTGGCACAAGCGCGCCACCGACGCCGGGGTGAAGTTCGCGCAAACCTTCCCCGAGCATCCCGACAGTGCCGGTGTGCTGACACGCGCCGCCGAGGACATCTTCGCCGCCGGCGACCGGCCGCGCGCCATCAGCGTCGCCCAGCTGCTGCTCGCGCGGCAGCCGCCGGTCGACAGCGCCAAGCAGCGCATCGCCTGGACCATCATCGCGCAGTCACACTTCGACCAGGGCGAATACGCCCAGGCCGAGCCCGCCTACGTGCAGGCGCGCGCGCGCGCCGGCGGCGACGACAAGATGCGCGCCGATCTCACCGAGCGCCTGGCGGCATCGGTCTACAAGCAGGGCGAGGCGAAGCAGAAGGCCGGCGATGGCGCGGGCGCGGTCGAGGACTATCTGCGCGTGGCGCGCGTGGCGCCCGATTCCAAGATCCGCTCCAACGCCGAGTACGACGCCGCGGCGCAGCTCATCCAGCTGAAGAGCTGGGACCGCGCCATCGGCGTCCTCGAAGGCTTCCGGCGCGATTTCCCGGCGAGCCCGCTCGCGGCCGACGTGACGCGCAAGCTCGCCGTCGCCTACGGCGAAGCCAACCGCCCGGGCGAGGCGGCCGCGGAGTTCGAGCGCATCGCCGCGAGCCCGACCGAGGAGCGCGCCGTGCGGCGCGAGGCGCAGATGCAGGCCGCCGATCTGTATGCCAAGGCCGGTAACCAACCTAAGGCGGTGGCGATGCTCGAGAAGTTCGTCGCCGACAACCCGACGCCGGTGGCGGACGCCGTCGAGGCGCGCGAGCGGCTCGCCGACTACGCCGCCAAGGCGGGGGATACCGCGCGGCGCGATCGCTGGTACCGCGAGATCATCGCCGCCGACGCGCAGGCGGGCGCGCAGCGCACCGAGCGCACGCACTATCTGGCGGCGAAGGCGCAACTCGTGCTCGCAGCTCCGGCGCGCGATGCCTTCCGCGCGGTGCGCCTCACCGCGCCGCTGAAGAAGAGCCTGGTGGAGAAGCGGCGGGCGCTGGAAGCGGCGATGGACGGCTACAAGGCGGCGGCCGATTACCAGGTCGCCGAGGTGACCACGGCTGCGACCTACGAGATGGCCGAGCTCTACCGCACCCTCGCGCACGACATCATGAATTCCGAGCGTCCGTCGAACCTCAAGGGCGACGCGCTCGAGGAGTACAACTCACTGCTCGAGGAGCAGGTGTTTCCGTTCGAGGAGCAGGCGATCAAGGCGCACGAGCTCAACGCCACGCGCGCCAAGGACGGCCTGTACGATGAATGGGTCCGCAAGAGCTTCGCGGCGCTCGCCGAGCTCAAGCCCGCCCGCTACGGCAAGACGGAGCTGACCGAGGATGTGGTCGCGAAGCTCGAATAAGCGCACCGCCGCGCGCTTGCGCGTCCTGGCGCGGCTGTCGCGACCGGCGTTGGCCGCGCTGTTGCTTGCGGGCTGCCACTCTGCGCCCCGGGAGGCCGAGCGCCCCGCGCCGCCGGTGGCGGTGCCGCCCGCACCCGCAACACGCGCC
>JASHQW010000041.1 GCA_030038875.1 Gammaproteobacteria bacterium
GAGCTACAACCCGATCCTCAACGCCGAGGGCAAGCCCTACAAGGTCGTCGAGTATGCGACCGACATCACCCAGCAGCGCATCGAAGCCGAACTGAATGCGGCCTTCAAGGGCGCGCTCGACAATCTGCTGTCGAACGTCATGGTGGCGGATGCCGATCTCAACATCATCTACGTCAATAACACCGTGAAGGCGATGCTGGCGGAGGCGCAGAGCGACATCCGCAAGGATCTGCCGCGGTTCGACGCATCGCGGCTGCTCGGGGCCAACATCGATACATTCCACAAGAACCCGAGTCACCAGCGCGACCTGCTCGCGGGGCTGACCAAGACCTTCACCTCGCAGGTGCAACTCGGTGGCCGCACCTTCCGCATCATCGCCAACCCGATGCGGGATGCCTCCGGCAAGCGCCTCGGCACCGTGGTCGAATGGGCCGATCGCACACAGGAGCTGCGGGTCGAGGAGGAGGTCGCCGAGATCGTCCGCAGGGCGCTCGAGAACGACCTGAGCCTGCGGGTAGGGATGGACGGCAAGAGCGGGTTCCTGGCCTCTCTCGGTTCCGGGCTCAATAAGCTCCTCGACAACACGGCGCAGATGGTGCGCGACATCAAGTCGGCGGCCGCCGCCGTGCGCATGGGCGCCGAGGAGATCAGCCAGGGCAACGCCAACCTGTCGCAGCGCACCGAGGAGCAGTCCTCGTCGCTCGAGGAGACGGCCTCCTCGATGGAGGAGATGACCTCGACCGTCAAGCAGAACGCGGACAACGCCGGGCAGGCCAACCAGCTCGCCACCGCGGCGCGCGATCAGGCGGAGAAGGGCGGCTCGGTGGTCGGCAAGGCGGTGCGCGCCATGACCGAGATCAACGAGGCCTCGAAGAAGATCGCCGACATCATCGGCGTCATCGACGAGATCGCCTTCCAGACGAACCTCCTGGCGCTGAATGCCGCGGTCGAAGCGGCGCGCGCCGGCGAGCAGGGGCGCGGCTTCGCCGTGGTCGCCACCGAGGTGCGCAGCCTCGCGGGCCGCTCGGCGACCGCCGCCAAGGAGATCAAGGGCCTGATCCAGGACTCGGTGCGCAAGGTCGAGGACGGCTCCTCACTCGTCACCCAGTCGGGGCAGACGCTCGAGCAGATCGTCTCCTCGGTCAAGAAAGTGTCCGACATCATCGCCGAGATCGCCGCGGCCTCGCGCGAGCAGTCCTCGGGGATCGAGCAGGTCAACAAGGCCATCATGCAGATGGACGAGATGACCCAGCAGAACGCCGCCCTGGTCGAGGAGGCGAGCGCCGCCTCGCAGGCCATGGCCCAGGGAGCGGGCGAGCTCAACCGCATGATGGAGCGCTTCACGCTGCCCGGCGCGAGCGCGCCGGTCGCCGCGGCGGGCGCTTCCGCCGCAGCACCGGCAACGGCTCCGCGGCCCGAGCGCCGTGGACCGGAGCGCCCGTGGAGCGGCAAGGGCAAGGAGCCCCAGGGACGCGCGCCGGCCAGGGTCGCGGCGGGCGGCGAATGGCAAGACTTCTAGTGGAGCTTTAGACATGGCAAGAATCCTGGCAGTGGATGACTCACCCTCGATGCGTCAGCTGGTGAAGCTGGCGCTCTCCTCGGGAGGTCACGAGGTGGACGTGGCGACCGACGGCGTCGAAGCGCTCGAGGTCGCCGAGAAACAGCAGTTCGACGTCGTCATCACCGACGTCAACATGCCTAATATGGACGGCATCTCGCTGGTGCGCGAGCTGCGGCGCCGGACCAACTACCGGTTCACGCCGCTCCTCATGCTCACCACCGAGTCGACAGCCGAGCGCAAGCAGCAGGGCAAGGAAGCCGGCGCCACCGGCTGGCTGGTGAAGCCCTTCGATCCGGACCGGCTGCTCTCCATCGTGACCAAGGTACTCGCCTGATGAGCGCCACTGCGGCGGACCCACGCTGCCGCTGCGCGACGCTCGGAGTCTCGGCGGAAGCGGCCGCGATCCTGCTGGCGTTCGCCATGCGCGAGAGCGAGCGGCCCGCGGTCGAGCTCGGCAGCGCGCTCGAGAGACTCGACCAGGGTCTGCGCCCTGCCGCCGGCGCACCCGGGCGCGAGGTGCTCGCGCGCGACCTGGCGGCCTGCGTACGCGCGCTGCAGTTTCACGACCGTCTCATGCAGCAGCTCGCCGTGATCCGCAACCTCCTTACCCGCCTCGCCGATCATCCGCTGCCGCAGATGGCGGGCTTCGGCGCGCAGCGCTGGGAGGAGCTGCTGGCGGCGCTGCGCGAGCGGCTGGCGGCCGGCTCGCACGACGAGCTGTTCGAGCTGCTGGTGCGTACCGGTGGCGTCGGCGTGCCGGGCAGCACGGGTGCCGATGCGGCCGAAGGCACGAGCGAGCTCTTCTGACAGTGCGCCATGGAGTGCACCCCGGCCGCGGGCCGTGATCTGCAACTGAAGAAGTTCAGCTTCGGCGACGAGGACTTCGCGGCGCTGCGCGAGCTGGTGAAGACCCACACCGGCATCCACCTCACCGAGCAGAAGCGCGAGATGGTGTACGGGCGGCTGTCGCGGCGGCTGCGGGCCCTCGGTCTCGAGAGCTTCCGCGCCTATCGCGAGCTCCTCGAGCGCGGCGACAGCGACGAGCTGGTGCAGTTCTGCAACGCCATCACCACCAATCTGACCTCGTTCTTCCGCGAGGCGCACCACTTTCAGTACCTGCGCGAGCACGTGCTCGCGGCGCACGCCGGCAATCGCAGCAGTGCGCGGCGCCTGCGCTTCTGGTCGGCGGGTTGCTCCTCGGGCGAGGAGCCGTACTCGCTCGCGATGAC
>JASHQW010000335.1 GCA_030038875.1 Gammaproteobacteria bacterium
ACAAGATCGTCGAGTTCGCCCTGCCGGCCGGAAAGCCGCTGGTGCTCGAGTTCAGCGCGAGTGTCACGCCCTCGATCAAAGTCACCGTGAGCCGTTCTCCGGTCCAGACGCCCTGAGCGCGCCCGGCCGATGCCTGAGGTGACCGACAAGGCGACCGCGGCCGCGCCCGGCGGCCCGCCGGCGCCGCCGCCCTCCCCGTGGAGCGCACTCCACCACCGCATCTTCCGCTGGCTGTGGCTCGCCACGGTGATCTCGAACGTCGGCGGGTGGCTCTACAACGCGGCTTCCGGCTGGCTGATGACCAGCCTCGATGCCGACCCGTTCATCGTGTCGCTGGTCCAGGTCGCCAACAGCCTGCCGCTGTTCCTGTTCGCCCTGCCGGCGGGCGCGCTGGCCGACATGACCGACAAGCGGCGCTTCATCCTCGTGCTCGAGATCCTCACCACGGTGCTGTGCGTGGTGTTTGCCGTATTGGTGGCGCTCAACCGGGTGACATCCGCGCTGCTGCTGCTGTTCATCTTCCTCGTCGGAACGCTCGGAGCAGTGGAGACTCCGGCGTGGCAGGCGATCACGCCGCTCCTCGTGCCCAGGCCGGCGCTCTCCTCCGCCATCGCGCTCAACAGTATCGGCGTCAACATCAGCCGCGTCATAGGGCCCGCCCTTGCGGGTGTGATCATCCTCGGCGCCGGCATCGCGGCACCCTTCTGGCTGAACGCGGTGAGCAACCTGGGAGTGATCGCGGTCCTTCTCTGGTGGCATCCGCCGGCGCGGCGTGCGCGCACCCTGCCTCCCGAGCATCTCTCGGGCGCCATCCGCGCCGGAGTGCGCTATGCGCGCTATCATGGATCGCTGCGCGCGACGCTGGCGCGCGCGGTGGGATTTTTTCTGTTCGCGAGCTCCTACTGGGCGCTGCTGCCCGTCCTGGCACGCACACAGCTGCGTGGCGGCGCCACCCTCTACGGAGTGCTGCTCGCCACGCTCGGCGCCGGCGCGGTCGGCGGGGCGCTGTTCCTGCCGCGGATGAAGACGAGGCTCGGAGCCGACCGCGTCGTCGTGCTCGGCGAGCTCGGCACAGCCCTCGCTCTCACCTTGCTCGCGCTCGCGCACGCGGCGCCGCTGGCGCTGCTGGCGTGTCTGCTCGCGGGCGCCTCCTGGATCGCGGCGCTCGCCGTTCTCAACGTCTCGGCGCAACTCGCGCTGCCGGAGTGGGTGCGCGGGCGCGGGCTGGCTGTCTATGCGACCGTATTCTTCGGGACGATGAGCCTCGGGAGCGCCTGCTGGGGATACCTCGGCTCACATCTCGGGCTGCCGCAGGCGCATCTCATCGCGGCGGCCGGCGCCCTCCTCGCCATCCCTCTCACCTGGCGCTGGAAGCTGCGTGGTGGCCCCGATCAGGACCTCACTCCCTCGATGCACTGGCCGGCGCCGGTGCTGGCGGAGGCGGTGGAGGGTGATGCGGGGCCGGTGCTCGTGAGCATCGAGTACCGGATCGAGCCCAAGGACAGGGAAGCATTCGTCGCGGCACTGCTCCGCCTCGCCCGCACACGCCGACGCGACGGCGCCTACTCCTGGGGCGTGTTCCAGGATACGGCGCATGCGGGCAGGTTCGTCGAGACCTTCCTGGTCGACTCCTGGCTCGAGCATCTGCGCCAGCATGAGCGCTTCACGCGCGCCGATCGCGCGCTCGAGGAGCGCGTACGCAGCTTCACGCACGAAGCGCCGCGCGTCACCCACTACATCGCCGCCGCGACCTGAAGGTGCAGGCAGCGGGAGCTCAGGGCTTGCGGCCCTTGAAGAATTTGCCGACCCGCTGCAGCGCATCCGGCGCCAGGCCCTCATTCTTGAACAGGTTGAGAGCGTGCGCGTCGCGCAATGTCAGCGCATCGCTCTCGAGCAGCGCCCGCTTGTTGACCTGATTGGAGTACCAGGAGTTGGCGAGGATGTCCGCGGCGAGCGCGGCGAGCTCGGCCTCGAACTGCTCCTCCGGATAACAGAAGTTCGCCAGGTGCATCTCCTGCGCCTCGCGGCCCGAGTAGGTGCGGCAGCTGAACATCATCTCGCTCGCCTTGGCGGTGCCGATGCGGTGCGGCAGGCGCAGGCTCAGTCCCCAGATCGGGGTGAGGCCCCAGCGCGCGTAGGCATCGCAGAACTGGGCCCCCTCGGTGGCCACGATCAGATCGGCGGCCAGCGCCAGCTCCAGCGCTCCGGTCGAGCAGTGACCCTGTACGGCCGAGATCACCGGCTGCGGGAGATTCGCCACCTTGTCGATGACCTCCACGTAGTAATGCGGCTTGGCGTGCGCCTTGACCTGCGCCAGCACCTCGCTCATGTCGTGGCCGGCGGAGAAATTGCCGCCCGCGCCGCGCAGGATCACGAGCCCCACGGTCTTGGTCTCACGCGCGATCGCCTCGACGTGCTCATCCAGGCACTCGACCAGCTCCTTGGAGAGCGCGTTGAGCTTCTCGGGGCGGTTCAGCGTGAGAACCGCGGCCCCGGCATGATTCTCTCGCAACACCAGCTTCGTCATTTGAGGAATGCCTCGGAGCTATTCCACCAGCCCCCGCCGAGGGCCTGAAACAAACCGGCGGTATCCGCATAGCGGTTGGCCTGCGCCTGGACCAGCGCCAGCTCCGCCTGCTGGTAAGTCTGCTCGGCATTGAGCAGCGCCACCAGACTGATCGTGCCGAGCTCATATTGCCGGCGTGCGACCTCGAAGCTGGCGCGCGCCGCGTCGTCGGCATCGGCCGCCGCCTTGAGCCCGTCCGCATCGGCCTTGAGCGCCCGCAGCGTATCGGCGACGTTCTGGCAGGCGAGGATGACGGCGGCGCGGTATTGCGCCGCGGCTTCATCGAGCGCCGCATCCGCAGCGCGATGCCGATAGATGAGCGCTCCCGCATCGAACAGAGTCTGCGTCAGGGATGCGCCGACGGTCCAGAATCCAGTATAGGGGGTGAGGAGCTTGTTGATCTCGAGCGCGGCCGAGCCCGTGTCCGCGCTGATCGAGAACTGCGGCAGCATGTCCGCCAGCGCAACGCCAACGAGTGCGGACGCCGCGTGCAGGTTCTCCTCGGCCTGGCGGATGTCCGGGCGCTGCTCGATGAGCTTCGACGGGAGGGTCACCGGGAGGGCGGTCGGCAGGGTGAGGTCCTCGAGCGTGAAAGTCTCGGGCGGCTCCTCCGCAGGGAGCTTTCCGAGCAGCGCGGTGAGCGCATCGCGCGTCTGTCCGAGCTGCTTCGTGAGCGGCGGCAGGGTCGCCGCGGTTTGCGCTTCCGCCGCCTGCTGCGCCAGCAGGTCGAGCTCGCTCGCCGTTCCGAGCTCGCGCTGTTGCCGTACGATCCCGGTCATGTGGTGCTGCATTTCGAGAAGCCGCTCGGTGGCGCTGATCTGGCCACGGAGCGAGGCCTCCTGCACGGCCGTCACCACGACGTTGCTGCTCAACGTCACGTAGGTCGCGATGAGCTGGAAACGCGTGGCATTCACCCCCGCGCGTGTAGCCTCGAGCGAGCGGCGCAGGCCGCCGAAGACGTCGGGCGCGTAGCTGAGACTCAAGTCGGCCGTATAAAGATTGTAGTAAGGATTCACCTGCGCATAGGTGGTGGGGTTGGCCAGCGTGTCGACCGGGTTCTTGGCGCGCTGGGCGTCGAACGAGCCCTGTACCACCGGCAGGAAACTGGTCCGTTGCGCCTTGTAGAGCTCGCTCGCCTGGCGCAGCGCCGCCTGCGCCGCGGCGAGGTTCGGATTGCCCTTGAGCGACTGCGTGACGAGGGCGGTGAGCTTCTCCGACTGGTAGAGCTTCCACCACTCGGCGGGGATGTCGAGCCCGGGAGTGAAGGTCTGGGCTGCGCCGCCCGTACCGGGGCTCGCGGCGGTCTCGCCGCTGGAGGGCGCGCTGCCATAGTCGGCTGACTGCGGCGGCGGCGGCCGGTGGAAATTCGGCCCCACGGCGCAGCCGCCGACGCTGGCGCACAGCGCAGCCGCCGCGATGATGCGCGCCGCCGTTCTCACGCCCACCGCGCCTCCCCGTGCCGGCGCTCCGCCCAGTGCTCGATCACATGGTATAGCGACGGCAGCACGAAGAGCGTCAGCACCGTCGAGATCGCGAGTCCCCCGACCACCACGGTCGCGATGCCGCGCTGCACGTCGCTCCCGACGCCGGTGTGGATCGCCGCCGGCAGCATGCCGAGGGTGGCCACGGTGGCAGTCATCAGCACCGGCCGCAGCCGCTCGGTGGCGCCCTTCATGATCGCCTCGTGCAGCTCGAAGCCCGAGCTCCTCATGCGATTGAGGTTGGCCACCATGATGATGCCGTTCTGCACGGCAACGCCGAACAGGGCGATGAAGCCGACTCCGGAGGCGACATTGAGCGTCTGGCCCGTCAGATGGAGCGACACCAGCCCGCCGAGCGTCGCGAGCGGCACCACCCCGAGGATCAGCACCGCCTGGCGCAGCGAGCGCGTGCCGATGGTGAGGAAGATCAGCATCATGCCCATCACCAGGCCGAGGATCACCAGCAGCCGCGCCTCCGCGCGGCGCTGATTCTCGAACTGCCCGCCCCACTCGAGCTGCACCTTCGCCGGGTCGAAATGCACGCGCGCCGCGATCTTGCGCTGTGCCTCCTCGAGGTAGCTGGTGAGGTCGCGGTCGCGGTTGTCGATGCGGATGGTGAGATTGCGCCGGCCGTTCTCGCGCGTGATGGTGCTCTCACCGGATTCCACGCGGATGTCCGCCACCTGTGACAAAGGCACCTGCGCGCCGCTCGCGGTATGCACCGGGAGTCTTGCGAGCGCTTGGGGCGAATCGCGGCTCGTGGCAGCGAAGCGCACCGTGAGGTTATAGACGCGCTCGCCGACATACACGGTCGACACCGGCGCCTGGCCGACACCCGTCTGGATCACGTTCTGCACATCGGCGATGTTGATTCCGTAGCGCGCCGCCCTGGCGCGGTCCACGGTGATGTTGATCTGCGGAATCGGCGGCTCCTGGAAGACGGAGGCGCTCGAGGTGCCGCGGATCGTGTACAGCACGTCGACCATCTCCTGGCCCACCCTGCGCAGCATGGTGAGGTCGTCGCCGTAGATCTTGATCACCAGCGGGCTGTGTGCGCCGCCGATCATGTCGTTGACGTTGTCGATGATCGGCTGGCTGATGCCGACCGAATAGCCCGGCAGATCACGCGCCAGGGTGTCGGCCAGCTTGTCGAGAAACTGCCGCTTGCTCTCCCCATGCGGCCAGGTGTCGTACGGGGTGAGCCCCACCGGCGCCTCGATGTGCGACATGGTCCAGGGATCGGTGCCGTCGTCGTTGCGGCCGGTCTGCGTCACCGCATACGAGATCTCGGGAAACTTGTGCAGCTCGCGCCGCAGGTCGCTCGCCATGTCGCTCGCCTTGTTGAGCGCGAGCCCGGTCGGCATCTGCACCTGCAGCCACAAGGCTCCCTCGTCGAGGTCGGGGAGGAAGTCCCGCCCTACCGTGACGCCGAGCCCGACCACCGCGAGCAGCGCGAAGATCGCAATCCCGTAGACGATGCGCGGCTGGTCGATGCAGGCGGCCAGGCCCCGTTCGTAACGCTCGGTCAGCCACTCGAGCCAGCGGTTGTGGTACACGCGGCCCGGCTTGCGGTAGGCGTAGTAGGCGAGCCCCGGCACCAGCGCCAGCGTCGTGAGGAGCGCCCCGCACAGCGCGTAGCCCATGGTATAGGCCATCGGGGTGAAGAGCTTCGCCTCGGCGCGCTCGAACGAGAACAGCGGCAGGTAGGCGGTGATGATGATGAGGCTCGCGAAGAAGATCGGCCGCGTCACCTGCACGGCGGCCGCCTTGACCTCGCTCTCGGAGAGCTCCTCGGTCGGCATCGCCTCGCGGCGCCTCAGGATCGCCTCGGTGACGACGATCGCGCCATCCACCAGGATGCCGAAGTCGATCGCACCAAGCGACAGCAGGTTCGCCGACACGTGCGTGAGGTTCAGGAGCGAGAACACCGCCACCAGCGCCAGCGGAATCGACACTCCGGCGACCAGCGCGCTGCGCGGGCTGCCGAGAAAGAGGATCAGAATCAGGAATACCAGACTGATCCCCTCGAGAATCGTGCGGCCAACCTTGTGCACCGTGGCGCGCACCAGGTCGTCGCGGTCGATGTAGGGCACGAGGCGCACGTCCTGCGCGGCGAGCCGGCGGTTGAGCTCCTCGACCTTGGCGTGAATGCCCTTCAGCGTCTCGGACGGGTTCTGGTACTTCAGCATCAACACGATGCCTTCGATCGTGTCGGGATTGCTGTCCTTGCCGAGGATGCCTTCGCGCTCCTGGTGGCTCAGGGTGGTGCGCCCGAGATCGCGCACCAGCACCGGCGCGCCGTTGACCTGGGTGACGACCGTCGAGCCGATATCGGCCAGGCTGCGCACCAGGCCGACACCGCGGATGACGTAGCTCTGATCGCCGCGCGACACGCGCCCGCCGGCGGCGTTCGCGTTGTTGTTGTTGACGGCGTTGATGACATCGGTGATGCCGAGGCCGTAGTGCTCGAGCTGCTTCGGGTCGAGGTCGAGCTGATACTCGGTGGTGAAGCCGCCGAAGTTGGTGTCGTCGACCACCCCGGGAACGGACTTGAGCGCCGGAATCACCGTCCAGCGCTGGATCTCGGAGAGCTCCTGGAGATTCCTGGTATCGGACTCGAGCGTATAGCGGTAGATCTCGCCGCCGGGCCCGGCGACCGGGTCGAGGGAGGGAGCGGCACCGGCGGGCAGCGTCACCTGGTTGATGCGTTCGAGGAGGCGCTGCCGCACCCAGTAGTCCTCGTAGCCGTCGCGGAACAGCACCGTGATCAGCGACAGCCCGAAAGTGCTCTCCGAGCGCATCAGCAGCAGGCCCGGCGTGCCGTTGATCTCGCGCTCGAGCGGCACGGTGATGAGCTGCTCGACCTCCTCGGCGGCCAGTCCCGGCATCTGCGTCGTGACCTGCGCGGAGACGTCGCCGAGCTCCGGGTAGGCCTCGACACTCAAGGTCTCCCAGGCGTAGACGCCGAAGATGCTCAAGAGCACCGCGATCACGATGACCGCGATGCGCCGGCGCAGGCAGAAGTCGACGAACTGGTCAATCATTGAGCAGGATTCCGCCCTTGATCACGACCTGCTCGCCGGGCGTGACGCCCGACTCGATGACGACCTGAGTACCCTCGTCGAGCAGCGGCTGCACGGTGCGGCGCTCGAAAGTCCAGGGTGCGGTCGCGACGAATACGCTGGTGCGGTCGTTGTTCATGAGGAGCGCCGAGCTCGGCAGCACCACGCGCTCAAGCAGCGCGCCGCGCAGCGTCACCGTCGCGAACATGTTCGGCTTGAGATACGCGTCGGGATTCGGCAAGGCGATGCGCGTCTTGTCGCGGCGCGAGTCCGGCTCGATCACGTCCGCCACGAACAGCACCTTGCCGTGCAGCGTCTTCCCCGGGTAGGCGTCCACGGCGATCTCGGCGTCCTGATTGCGCGCCACGCTGCCCAGGTCGCGCTCGGCGATGAGCGCCGTCACCCACACGACCGACAGGTCCGCGAGCGTCATGATCGGCTGGGTGTCGTCGTTGATGGTGGCGCCGGGGGCTACGCTGAGCGCGATGATGCTGCCCGCGGCCGGGGCACGCACCATGAGGAGCCGGCCTTCACCCTGGGCATCCTCCGCCGCCCCCATGGCGCGCAGATGCACGCGCGCGCGCTCGTATTCGGCCACTGCCTGCTGGTTGTCATTGCGCGCCGACTCGAGGTCGCGCTGCGCGGCGGCCCCGATCCTGAGCTGCTCCTCCTGGTACCTGAGGTTCTTCGCGGCGAGCAGCGCGGCGGCGCCGGCCTTGTCGTAATCGGAGTACGCCTGGGCGAGATCCGGTGAGTCGATGGTCGCCAGCACCTGGCCGCGCTGCACCCGGTCGCCGAGCGCCACCTTGACCTCCCGGACGCGGCCCGCTCCCGGCGGCAGCACGTTCACCGTGCGCGCCGGATCCGCCTCCACGATCCCGGGGGCCTTGACGACGGCGCTGCTCGCCTCGGCCGGCGCCGGCGCCACCGTGAGCCGCTGCCGCAACGGCGATTTCTCCGGCACGAAAATCCGCTCGCCCTGATGAACCACCGCCGGGGCCTCCTCCGCGGCTCCGCCTCGTCCCCACAGCCCAAAACCGTGGGTGAGGAGCAGCGCGACGAGCACCAGTCCCGCGCCGATGCCTCCCCAGAAGAAGGCGCGCCCGCGCGGGTTAGGCGTGTGGTCGTGCAGGGGCGCGTGCTGGTTCGCACCCGCCGGCTGCGTGTTCTCACCCGGCGAATGGTCGTGGGTTTCCATGGCGATGAGCTCGCAGGCAGAGTTAACCGTTTATATGACTTATATGTGACAGCGCCGCGCACGGCACTATTGCACGGCGTCCGGCGCCCGGCGCCCGGCGGGAGCGCACCGCCGTCGCGGGCGCGATTGTTGGACGGGGTCGGCGCAAAGTCAACCGTTATTTACCATACCCCCCCACCCTATATGTGCCTCCATAGCGAGCTACCTCTAGGGCTGCCCGCCGAGGATACGCACTTCGCGCTGCGGGAAGGGCATGACGACGCCGCGGGCGCGGAGCGCCGCAAGCACCGCGGCGCACACCTCGCCGCTCGCCGCGCCCTGGTCCTCGACCGCCACCCACGGCCGCACGGCGATCGCCACCGCCGAGTCGCCGAGCGCGAGCGGCTGGACGAAGGGCGCAGGGTCCCTGAGGACGCGCGGGTTGGCCGCCAGCACCTCGCGGATGATGGCGAGCGCGGCCGGAAGATCGCTGTCGTAAGCGACCCCGACGGTGACGTCGAGCTGGCGCACCCGGCCGTAGTTGTGAAGGATCTCGCCGACGATCTTGCGGTTCGGAATCACGACCCGCGAGCGGTCCGCGTGGGCGAGCGTGGTGCTGAAGAGCGTAATGCTCTCTACCGCACCCTCGACCCCGGCGATCGCGACGTACTCACCCACCTTGAAGGGCTTCGCGAAGATGATCGAGAGGCCGGCCACGACGTTGCTCAGCACGCCCTGGGTGGCGAGCGCCACCCCCGCCCCCGCCACCCCGAGCCCGGCCACCAGCGGCAGGAGCTCCACGCCGAGGTTCTGCAGGGCCATGATCGCAAACAGCAGCACGCACAGTGCCCAGACGATGCGCGTGAACAGGGCGCGGATGGGCGGCTCGAGCTCGCGCCGCTCGAGCATCCGGGCAAAGCCGCCGCTCACCCACTTGCCGACAATGAACCCGGCCACCAGGATCAGGATCGCCGTCAGGAGGCGCGGACCGAAGCGGATCGCCATCTCCAGCATCGTGTCCTTCGCGTGGCTGATCGTCGCGACCTGCTCGTTCATGGCTGCTCCCCCGCGGCAGTGGCCGCGAGAGTGTAACAAGGCGAGCGGCACGAGCCGCCATGGCCC
>JASHQW010000042.1 GCA_030038875.1 Gammaproteobacteria bacterium
CGCAGCAAGGCCTTCTCGCTCGCCGGCGGCGGCGATACGCTCGCGGCCATAGAGAAGTACGGGGTCGAGGACGGCATCTCCTATATTTCGACCGGCGGCGGCGCGTTTCTCGAGTTCGTGGAAGGCAAGACGCTGCCGGCGGTGGCCGTGCTCGAGCAGCGGGCGGGCTGAAGGAGCGGGAGCGGCGATGTTGAGACGCACCAAGATCGTGGCGACACTCGGACCTGCCACCGATGATCTCGAGGTGCTGACCGACATGATTCGCGCTGGCCTCGATGTCGTGCGCCTCAACGCCTCGCACGGCACGGTCGAGGACCGCAGGCGGCGACTCGCCGCGGCGCGCCAGGCCGCCCACCGCGCCGACCGTTGCGTCGGCGTGCTGCTGGATCTCGGCGGGCCGAAGATCCGCATCGAGTGCTTCCGCGAAGGGCGCGTCGAGCTCGCCGAGGGCCAGGCCTTCACGCTCGACACCGCGCTCGAGCCGGCGGCCGGGACCATCGACCGGGTCGGCGTCGCCTACAAGGAGCTGCCGCGCGACGTCGCCGCGGGCGACACTCTGCTGCTTGCCGACGGCCAGATCGTGCTCGACGTCAGGAGCGTCGGCCAGACGGCGATCGAGACGCGCGTGCGCGTCGGCGGCGCGCTCTCGGACCGCAAGGGGCTCAACCGACAGGGCGGCGGCATCTCCGCGCCGGCGATCTCCGAGCGCGACCGTGAGGACATCCGCTTCGTCGCCGAGGAAGGCGTCGATTACATGGCGGTGTCCTTTGCGCGCGACGCCGCCGACATCGAGCAGGCGCGCTCCCTGGTGCGCGGTGCCGGGGGCGATGCCCGCGTCGTCGCCAAGGTCGAGCGCCATGAGGCAGTCGACAATCTCGCCGGCATCATCGATGCCTCCGACGTCGTCATGGTGGCGCGCGGCGACCTCGGGGTCGAGATGGGCTATGCCGAGCTCACGGGGCTGCAGAAGACCATCATCCATGAAACCCGCACCCGCAACCGCGTGGTGATCACCGCCACACAGATGATGGAGTCGATGATCCAGAATCCGGTGCCGACGCGCGCCGAGGTGAGCGACGTCGCGAACGCGGTCATGGACGGGACCGATGCCGTGATGCTCTCGGCGGAGACCGCCACCGGGCGCTATCCGGTGAAGGCCGTCGAGGCCATGGCGCAGGTGATCGAGGGCGCGGAGAAGTACCAGCTCATGCACCCGCGCGCACGGCAGCGCTCGGTCGAGGGCGTCTTCAAGGGGACCGAGGAAGCGATCGCGATGGCCGTCATGTACACGGCCAATCACATGAAGGTGCGGGCGATCGTGGCGCTGACCGAGTCGGGCGCGACGCCGCTGTGGATGTCGCGCATCCGCTCGGACATCCCCGTGTATGCCTTCACGCGCCACGAAGCGACGCGCCGCCGCGTGACGCTCTACCGCGGTGTTTACCCCGTGATTTTCGACGTCACCAGCTCCCGCTCGACCGACGAGCTCTACCGCGCGCTCTTTACGCGCCTCCTCGAGCTGCGGCTGGTCGACCTGCACGACCTGGTGATTCTCACCAAGGGCGAGGCCTCGGGCGTGCAGGGCGGCACCAACTCCATGCAGATCCTGAAAGTGGTGCTCGACTGACGGCCTTCGACCGCCGCCGCCTTCTGCGCTTGCTCACCTACTTGGGCGCGGCGGCTGCGCTGCTGGTCGTCATCGCCCTGGCCGTTCCGTTGGGGCTGCTGCGCGCCTCCCTGCCGCGCCTCGACGGCGAGCTGCATGAGGTGGGACTCAAGGCGCCAGTGCGCATCACGCGCGATGGGCTCGGGGTGCCGACGGTCGAGGCTGCCAACCGCTTCGACCTCGCGTACGGCACCGGCTTCGTGCACGGTCAGGACCGCTTCTTCCAGATGGATCTGGCGCGCCGGCTCGCCGGCGGCGAGCTCGCGGAGCTCTTCGGGCAGGTGGCGCTCGATCAGGACAGGAAGACTCGCCTGTTCCGCCTGCGCAGCGTCGCGCACGAGGTGCTCGCGCAGGCGACCGAGCCGCAGCGCGCGCTCCTCGAGGCCTATGCGCGCGGCGTCAACGCCGCGCTCGCGAGCCTCAGGTCCCGTCCGTGGGAGTACTGGATCCTGGGCGTACCGCCCTCCTCCTGGCAGCCGGAGGATACGGTGCTCGTCACCTACGCCATGTGGTGGGACCTGCAGTCGGAGGACTGGGGTTACGAGCGGCTGCGCCAGGAAGTGAACGCGCGCCTCGGCGGCCCCGAGTGCGGCGGCGGGTGGAAGTGCGCGCTCGGCTTCCTCTATCCGGAGCGCACCGAATGGGACGCGCCGGTCGGGACGGAAACGCCGGTCCTGCCTGCCGAGCTGCCGCCTCCCGAGGCCCTCAACATCCGGGATGCGCACCCGGCACCGGCCACGCACGCCCCGAAGGCGGCCGGCCGAACTCCTGAGCTCGACACCCGGGCCGGCAGCAACAACTGGGCGGTCACCGGGCGGCTGACGGCCACCGGAGCGGCGCTGGTCGCCAACGACATGCACCTCAACCTGCGCGTGCCGGCCGTGTGGTACCGGGCGCGGCTGCGGGTCTCAGGCGAGGAGGGCGCAGGCGGCCCGGCCCTCGATCTCATCGGGGCGACGCTCCCGGGCGCGCCGCTCCTGGTGGTGGGATCGAACACGCACATCGCCTGGGGATTCACCAATAGCGCCGGCAACTGGATGAGCGTGACCCGCGTGCCTTGCACCGCCGTGGGCGCTGACAATCTCACCACCGCCGCAGGCAGCCAGGCGCTCACCGTGGTGCACGAGCGCATCCGCGTGAAGGGTGCCGCGGACGCCGAGCTCGAAGTGAGGTCGGGTCCGGGGGGGGTGCTGTGGCAGGCGGAGCCCGAGCGGCAGAGCTGCTGGTTCATCGGCTGGCTCGCGCAACAGCCCGAGGCCACCAACCTCAATCTGATGGGGCTCGAGCGCCTGGCCACCGTGGCCGAAGCGCTCGCGCTCGCTCCCGAGGTCGGTATTCCGCACGAGAATTTCGTGGTCGGGGACCGCGACGGACACATCGGCTGGAGCATCTACGGGCGCATCCCGAACAGCAGCGGCCCGGCACGCGCCCTCGGCAAGGTCGAGTGGACCACCGCAGCGGATCATCCGCACCTCATCGATCCGCCGCGCGGACGCATCTGGACCGCCAACGCGCGCGTGAGCGTCGACGCGGGGGAGCTCGCGCTCATCGGCGGCGCCGACGCCTCCTACGGTGCCAACTACGTCCTCGGTGCGCGCGCCCGCCAGATCCGCACCGACCTGTTCGGCCTCGCCGGGAACGAGAAGCCGGCCGACATGCTGCACGTGCAGCTCGACGACCGCGCACTGTTCCTGACGCGCTGGCGCGAGCTGCTGCTGCACCTGATCGACGCTGCGAGCGCACGCGCGCACCCCGAGCGCGCCGAGTTCCGCCGCCTGGTCGAGGCGTGGGATGCACGCGCTGGCGTCGATTCGGTGGGCTATCGGCTGGTGCGCAGCTTCCGCGAGCAGACCCAGGAGGCGGCCTGGGACATGGTGATCGAGGCCTTAGGAATACCGCCGGAATACGACGTCGGGCCGCCCGCGCAGTTCGAGAGCCCGCTGTGGCAGATGGTGAGCCGCCAGCCCCCGCACCTGCTGGCGCGAGAGTACGCCGACTGGCCGGCGTTCCTCGGCGCGCAGCTCGATGCCGTCATCGCCGATCTCCGCCACGAATGCCGCGAGCTCGCCAGATGCACCTGGGGAAAGCGCAACGTGGTGCGCGTCCGCCATCCACTCTCCGGGGCCCTGCCCGCGCTCGCGGGATTCCTCGACATGCCGCCCCTCGAGCTGCCGGGCGATACACACATGCCGCGCGTGCAGCAAGTCGCCTTCGGCGCCTCGGAACGTTTCGCCGTGTCCCCGGGTCACGAGGAGGAGGGCTACTTCCTGCTGCCGGGCGGGCAGAGCGGTCACCCGCTGTCACCGTTCTACCGCTCGGGATTTCTCGCCTGGGCGCACGGTGAGCCGCAGCCTTTCCTCCCGGGGCCTGCCCAACATACTCTGACCCTGGTGCCGAAGTGAGGCGCGGATAGGGCTAAGCTGTCTGTCATGGCGACTGCTTCGGGTGGTGGTAGGGACACGTCCGCGGGCGCGGCATTCGCGGCGCTCGAGAGCGGCAACTTCGCGGGCGCCAGCGATCAGTTCCGGCGCCTGCTGGCCAGCGGCGCGGCCGATGCCGCGATCTGGTTCGGACTGTCGGTCGCCCACCGTCATCTGGGTGCGGCGTTCGATGAGGGCAAGGCACTCGATGAGGCGCTCGCGCTGGATTCGAGCTATGTCCCCGCATTGATCCGCAGGGGCGACCTTTACGAAGCGCAGGGTGATCGCCGCGCCGCCTGTTCCTACTACGAGGCTGCCGTGCGGTGTGCGGCCCCACTCACCTCACTCTCGCCGCAATGGCGGCGCGAGGTGCAACGGGCCGAGGCCGCTGCGCGGCGACTCAGCAAAGAATTCGAGTCTCATCTGCTCGGCAGACTGTCCACGCACGGGCTGAGCGATGCCGGCGCGGAGCGTTTCGGGCGCGCACTGGACCTGCTGCTGGGCAGGCGGCAGATCTACCTGCAGCAACCGAAGGCCTTCTACTTTCCGGAGCTGCCGCAGACGCAGTTCTATGACCGGCGGCAGTTTCCCTGGGCCGCGGCGCTGGAGGCGGCGACTGCCGATATCCGGCTCGAGCTCGAGGCGCTGCTCTCGAGCGGCCGCGGTTTCGAGCCTTACATCCGCAGGAGCCCCGACCGCCCCTCCTTCGGCAACCCGCTGCTGGGCAGTCTGGACTGGAGCGCCGGTTTTCTGATCAAGGATGGCCATGAGGTCGGCGAGAACGCGGCACGCTGCCCGCTCACCATGGCTGCGCTGCGCGATGTCCCACTCTGCAGGATCGCGGGCCGGACACCCTCGGTTCTGTTCTCCCTCTTGCGGCCGGGGACACGCATCCGGCCGCATTGTGGCTACACGAATGCTCGGCTGATTTGTCATCTGCCGGTGATCGTTCCGCGGGATTGCGCCCTGCGGGTCGGCAACGAGACGCGCGCCTGGCGTGAGGGGGAGCTGGTGGTGTTCGACGACAGTATCGAGCATGAGGCCTGGAATCTGAGCGATCGACTGCGTGTCGTGCTGTTGTTCGACATCTGGCGTCCGGAGCTGACTGACAAGGAGAGAAGCCTGGTTGCCGCCGCCCTCGAGGCCGTGAGTGAGTTCGGCGGGCCGAAGTCCTGGGCCGACTGAGGATTGATCTGCCGCAGCCATCCGCAGCGGGCTGCCGCCCCCGCTGGGCGGCGCACGACCCCGCAGGGGCTCCTGTGAGCAAGCGCCCGCCACCGTGCGCACACAGCAGCGGTTCAGCCGGTCAAGGTCAGACTGGCTCCCCGGAGAGTTGATGCGGTTGGCATGTGCCAGGCCCCGGCGCGCG
This sequence comes from Gammaproteobacteria bacterium, assembly GCA_030038875.1. Lineage (GTDB taxonomy): Bacteria > Pseudomonadota > Gammaproteobacteria > Steroidobacterales > Steroidobacteraceae > 13-2-20CM-66-19. The sequence continues at coordinate 5,456 of JASHQW010000042.1, forward strand.
ACAGGGGTCACACGCCTCCGGCGGCGGCGGTTTCATAATACGCACCGGGTGCGATGATGACCTACGGCTTCGGCGAAACCGGGATCTGGCCGGCCGATCGGCCAACTGTCGGGCTGGTGCTGACGGGCGGCGGGGCGCGCTCGGCCTACCAGGTGGGCGTGCTGCTCGCCCTGGCGGAGCTGTTGCCGCGCGCCCGCAACCCGTTTCAGGTCATCGTCGGCACCTCGGCGGGCGCGGTCGCGGCCAGCGTGCTGGCGGCCGAGGCGCATCGCTGGCGCCGCGCGGTCGCGGGGCTCGAGCGCGTGTGGGCCAACTTCCGCTCCGGGCAGGTGTTTCACGTCGACGCGCCGCACATGCTGCGTGCGGGCGCGCACTGGGTGCTGGCGCTCATGTCCGGCGGACTGGTGCTCTCGCCGCCCAAGTCGATACTCGACAACACGCCGCTGCGGGAGCTCCTGCACCGCCACGTCGATTGTGCCGGCGTACGCCGCAGCATCGCCCGCGGGCATCTGCGCGCCTTTGCCCTGTGCTCGACCAGCTACGTGAGTGGCCAGTCGGTGGCGTTTTTCGACGGCGTCGACTCGATCCGCGACTGGTCGCGCGCGCAGCGCGTCGGCCGCCGCTGCGAGTTCACGCTCGATCATCTGATGGCGAGCGTGGCGATTCCGCTACTGTTTCCGCCGATGAAGATCGACGACGAGTACTTCGGCGACGGCGCGATGCGCCAGCTGAACCCCCTGAGCCCGGCGATTCACCTGGGCGCCGACCGGCTGCTGATCATCGGTGTGCGCGCCCGGCGCGCCGCCGGCGTCACGGTCGACCGCCTCCAGCCCATGATGCCGACGCCGGGCGAGATCTTCGGCTACATGCTCGACACCCTGTTCACCGACCAGATCTACGGCGACCTCGAGCAGCTCGAGCGCATCAATACACTGGTGGAGAGCGCCCCCGATGCCGCCCGCGGCGAGCGCCACGTCGAGACGCTCATGCTCGCCCCGAGCGTCGATCCGCGCGAGATCGCCGCGCGGCACGTCCCCGAGATCCCGCGGGGACTGCGGGCGCTGCTGCGGGTCATCGGCGGGCGCGATGCCTCCGGCTCGCAGCTGGCGAGCTATCTTATGTTCGAGGCCGGCTACACGCGGGCGCTGATCGAGCTCGGTTATCGCGATGCCATGGAGGCGCGCTCGGCGCTCATCGCCTTCATGAGCGGCGCGCCGCTGCCGGCGGTGCTGACCGCGCCGGGAGTCGCGCAGGCGACCTGAGGCTCACTTCCGCCAATAAGCTAAGAGACGCCGGCCGCCGCGCGCGGTCGCACCCGGAACATGCCGGTATCCGCCAGGCCGCTGTGCCGCGCCGTGACGTTGGCAAACTCGGCGCCGAAGTCCTCGGCGAGCCGGTCCACGATGTAGACCGAGCGGTGCTGTCCCCCGGTGCAACCCACGGCGACGGTGAGATAGCCGCGGTTGCTGGCCCGGTACTCGGGCACCCGGGCGCGCACGAAGCGTGCGATGTCCGCGATCAGCCTGGCGACGTCGGTGCGCGCCTCGAGAAAGCGCACCACCTCGGCGTCGCGCCCGGTGAGGTTGCGCAGGCCCGGCTCCCAGTAGGGGTTCGGCAGCGCGCGGGCATCGAAGACGAAGTCGGCATCGCCGGGGATGCCATCCTTGTAGCCAAAGGATTCGAAGGTGATCGACAGGCGGTCGGCGGCGCGTTGCTCGACGCGCTGGTGGATGATTTCGCGCAGCGCATGCACGCCCATGCGCGAGGTGTCGATCACGAGATCGGCCGCCGACACCACCGGCTCGAGCAGCCGCCGCTCGAGCGCCATCGCCTCGCGCAGGTCGACGTTAGCGCCGCTCAACGGATGCCGGCGCCGCGTCTCGGCGAAGCGCCGCAGCAGCTCGTCCTCGCCGGCGATGAGGAAGATCACCTCGACCTCGAGTCCACTGCGCTTCAACTCGTCGATGAGCTGCGGAACGCTGGCGATCTCGGCGGCGGGATTGCGCGCGTCGAGCCCGATGGCGGTGCGCTCGTAGGTGGGCTCGGGGCTGCGCACCGTGAAGGAGATGAAGGGCTTGAGCAGCGCCGCGGGGATGTTGTCGATGCAATAGAACCCCACATCCTCGAGCATGTGCAGGGCTACGCTCTTGCCGGACCCGGACAAGCCGCTCAGGATGACGATACGCACGGGGGTATGTTCATCCACCCGGTGCCGAGGGGCAAGCGCCGCGGTCCGGTGCGCTCAGGTCCGCGGCGCGCGCCGCCCCTGCGTCGTACGGCTGTGAGCGCGTTTTTCCTTGTGCTTCTTGATCGAGCGGTCGAGTTTGTCGGCGAGCAGGTCGATGGCCGCGTACATGTCCTCTTGCGTGGCGCGGGCGTGAATGGCGTTCCCGCTCACGTGCAACGTCGCCTCGGCCTTCTGTCGCAGCTTCTCCACCGTCAGCACGCAGTGCACGTCGATGACACGGTCAAAATGCCGGCCGATGCGCTGCAGTTTCTTGGCAACATAGCCGCGCAGCGATGGAGTGACTTCGACGTGATGCCCGGTGACGTTGAGCTGCATGGTCCGTCTCCTGTGTTGTGATTGCTTCCGATCATGAATACTGCGCGCATACGCTTCAGAGCTGATGCGTCCCGGCGCGCCGGCGCTCGCTGGAGGCGGGGATCCCCATGGCCTCACGGTATTTGGCGACGGTGCGGCGTGCCACCGAGATACCCTCGCCCGACAACAGCTGGGCGATGCGGCCGTCATTCAGGGGGTTTTCCGGGTCCTCTTCCTTGACGAGCTTGCGGATCTTGGCGCGGATCGCGGTCGAGGAGGTGCCGGAGCCGTCCGCCCCCTCGACCTGGCTCGAGAAGAAGTAGCGCAGCTCGAACACCCCGCGCGGCGTGTGCATGTACTTGCCGGACGTGACCCGCGAGATGGTCGACTCGTGCATCGCCACCGCCTCGGCAATGTCCCGCAGGATCATCGGCCGCATGTGCTCCTCGCCGTGCTCGAGAAACGCGGTCTGCCGCTCGACGATTGAGCGCGCCACCTTAATGAGCGTCTCGTGGCGGATCTCGAGGCTCTTCAGCAGCCAGCGCGCCTCCTGCAGCTGCGCGCGCATGCTGGCGTGGCTGGCGGCGCGGCCGATCAGGCTGGCGTAGCTCTGATTGAGGCGCACGCGCGGCAGCGTCGCGGGGTTCATTTCCACGCCCCAGCCGTGCTCGGTGCGGCGCACGAACACGTCCGGCACGACGTACTGCGCGTTGCCGGCGCTTACGGTGGCGCCCGGGCGGGGATGGCACGAGCGCACCAGAGCGAGCGCGCTCGCGATCTCCTCCTCGGTGGCGCGCAGCTCGCGCTTCAGCAGCGACAGCTCTCGCTCGGCGACCAGCTCGAGGTGATGGCGGGCGATCTTGAGCGCGGTGTTGAAGCCGGGGGTGGCGGGGTCGAGCTGCCGCAGCTGCAGCTCGATGCACTCGCCAACCGAGCGGGCACCGACGCCGGCGGGGTCGAGCGCCTGCACGCGCTCGAGCACCGCCCGCACCTCCTCGGCCGTGGCCTCGACCTCGGGGCGCAGCGTCTGGGCGATCTCCTCGAGCGAATCGGTGAGATAGCCGTCGTCGCTGATCGCGTCCACGATCGCGCTCGCGATCGCAAGCTCTCTAGGCGCAAGCTTGGCGAGCTCGAGCTGCCACAAGAGGTGATCCTGCAGCGACTGGCCCGCGTCGTCGGCATAGTCCTGCTGCCGCTCCTCGTCATCGCCGCTCCAGGGCGTATCCGCAGGCCCCGTGTTCTGCTGGCTCCAGGGCTCGTCCAGCACCTCGACGGTACTCTCCCGGCGGCTTTCGGGCGGTGGCGGCGGCTCGGCGACGGCGACGACCTCGAACGTACCGGTGCCCTCGGCCTCCTCGAGGGGCTCGAGCATCACGTTCTTTTCGAGCAGCTCGCGGATATGAGCCTGAAGCTCGAGCGCCGGAAGCTGCAGGAGCCGGATGGCCTGCTGCAGCTGTGGAGTCATGGTCAGTTGCTGACCAAGCTTCAGCTGCAGAGAGGGTTTCAGCATGGTGCCTTGTGAGAGGGCCGGGGCGTCCTGCCCTCGGATACTATTTCGTAACTAACTGAAAAATAAAGCTTATCGCCGTGCGCAATTCAACGGAAGCTCACAGCCGGAACGTCTCACCCAAGTACACCTCACGGACTTGGCTGTTGGCAAGGACTTCTTCGGCAGTTCCCGATGCAATCACCGTGCCTTGATTGACGATGTAGGCCCGGCCGCAGACGCCGAGGGTCTCGCGCACGTTATGGTCAGTGATCAGCACACCGATTCCGCGGTGGGTGAGCTCGCGAATAATGCGCTGGATGTCGAGCACCGAGAGCGGGTCGACACCGGCGAAGGGCTCATCGAGCAGCATGAAGCGCGGCTCGGCGGCCAGCGCCCGGGCGATCTCCACCCGGCGCCGCTCGCCGCCGG
>JASHQW010000336.1 GCA_030038875.1 Gammaproteobacteria bacterium
GCTGGGCACGCAGCTGTGGATCGAGCGCCCGCGGCGCAAGCCGCGCCTCGCGATCGGGCGCAGCACGCGCATCGGCGTCGACTATGCGGGCGAGTGGGCGCGGCGTCCGTGGAGGTTCTTCGATCGCGCTTCGTGCTACGTTTCCACCATCCCACGGAGAGCAAGCTGAATGCCAACCCGCGTCCGCTCCCTGACTCTGGCAGTGTTATGTCTGGCCGCTGCGGCGCTTGGCAGCGCCGCAGCGGCGTGGGCGCAGCTCGTGGAGGGACACGACTACCGACTGCTGACGCCGCCCAGGCCCACCTCGAGCCCCGCAAAGATCGAGGTCGTGGAATTCTTCTCCTACGGTTGCCCGCACTGCGCCAAGTTCAACCCGCTCGTGACGGCCTGGGTCGCGACGCAGCCGAAGGACGTCGCCTTCAAGCGCGTCCCGGTGAGCTATGGCCGGCCGCCGTGGACGAACCTGTCGCGCGCCTATTACGCGCTCGAGGCGACCGGCGATCTCAAGAAGCTCGACGCCGCGCTGTTCCGCGCCATTCACGACGATCACCAGAACCTCTTCGACGAACAGTCGATCGCCGACTGGGTCGGCACGCAGGGAGGCGATGCCACCCGCTTCACCAACGCCTATGTCTCCTTCGGCGTCAACAACCAGACCGTGCAGGCCGATCAGATGGCCGAGGACTATCAGATCGACGCGATCCCGACGCTCGCCGTGAACGGCCGCTACGTGGTCATCAGTCCCGCGCAGGCGGCCGACGAGGAGCAGACCTTCAGGGAGCTGCTGGTGCTCACCGACAAGGTGATCGCGATGGCGCGCGCCGCGGCGCCGCGGGTCGCAGCGCCCGCCGCCGGGAAAGGGTCCGCGGCCAAAGGCCGATAAGCGGTGTCGGCCGGCGCTCGGCGCCTCAGGTCTCCGCACGCGCCAGCTCGAGCAGCTGGCTCGCCTCGGGCACGCGATCGCCACGGGCGAAGTGAATCGCCTGCACCGTGCCGGCGTAAGGCGCGGTGATGGTGTGCTCCATCTTCATGGCCTCGATCACCATGAGGACTTCGCCTGCGGCCACCTTCTGGCCGACCGACACCGGCACCGAGACCACCACGCCGGGGAGCGGGGTCGTGAGTCCCCCGGTGGCCGCGCTCGCCTTGAACTCCCGTGTACGCGGATCCTCGACCAGAAAATCGTAGCGGGCGTCCTCTTCCCAGAGCGTGAGCTGCGCGCCCTCCACCCGGCAGCGCGCGCGGCGGCGCCGCTCCACGAGGCGCGCGGCGATCGTGCCCGCACCGGCGGCGCCGGCGGCATAGTCCAGGTCCGCGACCTGCAGCAGCGTGCGGCCGTCGACGGTCGCCGACGCCGGCCTCCCCGCCGTGCAGTCGAGCTCCACGCTGTGGGTATGAGCCTTCCAGGAGAGCGTGTAGCTGATCGCCGCCGGGAGATTCGGCGTGAAGCCATCGCGCGCCGCCCAGGGACTTGCGTCGGCGCGGACGGACGCGCAGTGCAGCGCGAGCGCGGCGAGAATGAGCGTCTCCGGGGCCACCGCCGACGGACCGGCGAATTCCCCCGCGCCCTTGTCGAGAAGCGCGATGTTGTGCCGCACCTCGAGAAAGCGCCGCGAGCGCAGCACGCGTGCCAGCCAGCGCTCGTTGGTGTGCAGGCCGGCGCTGAAGGTCGCGTTGAGCGCCGCCGCCAGCCGCTCGGCGGCGAGACTGCGCTCCGGGGCCCAGGCGATGACCTTGCCGAGGAGCGAGTCGTAGCAGTCGGGCACGGTATCGCCGGTGACGAATCCGGCATCGACGCGCACCGACTCGAGCACCGGCCATTCCATGAGCGTGAGGCGCCCGGCGCTCGGCAGGAAATTGCGCTCCGGGTCCTCGGCGCAGACGCGCGCCTCGATGGCGTGTCCGTGGAGCCGCACCTCATCCTGCGACAGGGGCAGCGGCTCGCCGGCAGCCACGCGCAGCTGCCACTCGACGAGATCGAGGCCGGTCACGGCCTCGGTGACGGTGTGCTCGACCTGCAGCCGCGTATTCATCTCCATGAAATAGAACTCGCGCCCGTCGTAGAGGAATTCCACCGTGCCGGCGCTCACGTAGCCGATCTCGCGCGCCACCACCAGCGCCGCGGCGCGCAGCCGCGCGCGCACCGCGTCCGGGACGTTGGGCGCCGGCGCCTCCTCGATGAGCTTCTGGTGGCGGCGCTGCGCGGAGCAGTCGCGATCGCCCAGGTGCACGAAGTTGCCGTGCGTGTCACCGCACACCTGGACCTCGAGATGGCGCGGCGTGGGCAGGAAGCGCTCGAGCAGCAGCGCGCCATCGCCGAAGGCGCTCTCGGCGAGGCGCCGCGCCGCGGCGAGCGCTGCGGTGAGCTCGGACTCCTGGCGCACGATCTGCATGCCCTTGCCGCCGCCGCCGGCGGCGGGCTTGATGATGAGAGGGAGCCCCACGGTGTGGGCCGCGGCCGCGAGCTGACTGAGATCCTGCTCCGGCCCCGCGTAGCCCGGGAGCACCGGCACGCCGGCCGCACGCATG
>JASHQW010000337.1 GCA_030038875.1 Gammaproteobacteria bacterium
CGGGAATCTGAGCCTCGGTGGTCGCGACGCTGCTTTCTGCCTCTGCCATGTCGAGGCCGCTGTCGAAGCCCACCTTGTAGAGCTTGCGCGTGATCTCGGCGGTATGGGTTTCGACCTCGAGGTTATTGCGTGCCGTGACGATCTCCTGCTGATTGCCACGGAGTTGTACGTAGTCGAGGGCTACCTCGGCAGCGATGCTCACCTGCACGTCCCTGACGTTCTCGATCGCAGCCTGCACGTTTGCGGTCGCCGCTTCCACGTTCCGCCGGACGCCGCCGAAAATATCCAGCTCCCACGCTGCATCAAAGTCGGCCTGGTAGAGATTGCGCGACGTGCCGTTGGTGTCGTAAAGAGGCCCGGCCTGTCGCTGATAGCTGGCCGCCGCGCCAGCGGACGGCCACAGTGCCCCGGCGGCAATCTGCCTGAGGGCGCGGGCCTGCCTCAGGTTGGCTTGCGCGACGGCAAGGCTGAGGTTCGCTTTGAGGGCTTCCTCGACCAGCATCGTCAGCGTCGGATCGCCCAACTGCTGCCACCACTGCGCAAGCTCAGCGGCTCTGTCGGTCACCACCGAGGGCTGACTTTGCGGTGTGACGCCCGCCCAGGAACCCGGTACGCCGGCCGTCGGCGGATGGTAGTTCGGTCCGACCGCGCAGCCCGCGCCCAGGACGCCAAGCAGCGCCGCCACAACGATTGCCTTCACGCGGGCCTCACTCATATCGTAAGGCGTCGATAGGATCGAGGCGCGATCCCTTCCACGCGGGATAGAAGCCGAAGATCACCCCGACGCTCGCCGACACCGCCACCGCGGCCACGATGGCGCCGAGCGACGGCGCGGTAGGCCAGCCAAGAAGCTTTGAGACGAGCACCGAGGCGGTGCGTCCGACGAGGATGCCCATGATGCCGCCGAGCAGACAGACCACGATCGCTTCGGTGAGGAATTGACGCAGGATATCGTTCGGCTCTGCACCCACGGCCATGCGCAGGCCGATCTCCCGGGTGCGCTCCGCGACCGAAACCAGCATGATGTTCATGATGCCGACGCCGCCGACGATGAGGGAGATCATGGCGACGTAGAGCAGCAGCCGCGTGATCAGCGCGGTCGTTGAGCTCATCGCCTGGGTGATTTCCGTCATGTCCCGAATCGTGAAGTCGTTCGGCTGCTCGCCGCGCAGATGGTGATTCTCCCGCAGCACCTCGCCGATCTCCACGATGGCCTCCGGAATCTCCTCCGCGCTGCGCGCGTTGACGAGGATCTGATCGACGTTGGCAAAGCGGATCGGCTGCGGCAGATCGGCGAGCTCGTTGCTCGACTGGGTCGGGTAGAGGGTGCTGCTGAGGTTCGGGTACATCGCGGTGAGTGAATTGACCTCGGTCGTATTGGCGGTGTTCGTGACGCTCTGATTGCCGCTCGACAGGGAGGTCGCAACGACGCGGTATTTGATCGTGGTCCACGGCGCCAGCAGGATGTCATCCTGGTCCTGGCCCATCATGTTCGCGCCCTTGGGACCCAGGACGCCGATGACCTTGAAGGCGACGTTGCGCACGCGAATCTCCTTGCCGAGAGGTGACTGGCCGGCAAAGAGCTCGCGCACGATGGTGCGGCCGACCACGCACACCTTGCTCGCATTCAGTACGTCGTGGTCGCTGAAGGCCTCGCCTTCGTCCATGTCGTTCCAATCGCGCACCCGCAGGAACGCCGGCGTCGTGCCATAGACATAGGTGGGAACCCAGTTGCGATTGCCGTATACGATCTGAGTGCGGGCCCGCACGATCGGCGCTACATTGGCGACTGCCGGAGCCTTTTTGGAGATCGCATCCGCATCGACCGGCGTGAGTGTCGTGACGCTGCCGATACCGTAGTTGATGCCGCCAACGTTCTGCGCCCCGGGGATCACCGCGAGAGTGTTGGCGCCTATACTGGTGAGCGTGCGCTGTATCGCCAGCGTTGCACCGTTGCCGATCTCCATCATGGTGATGACTGCCGCGACGCCGATGACGATGCCGAGGGTGGTCAGCAGGGTGCGCATGGTGCTGCGCCTGAGCGCATCTGCGGCCGTTCGCAGGGTCGCGAGCCATCTCATGCGGCAGCAGCTGCTGAACCCTCGATGAGACCATCCTTGATGCGAATGGTCCGCGGGGTGTGACGCGCCACGCTGGGATCGTGCGTGACGATAACGATGGTATTGCCCTCTTTCTGGTGAAGCTGCTCGAGCACGGCAAGGATCTCTTCGCTGGTATGCGAATCGAGATTGCCGGTCGGCTCGTCGGCCAGGAGCAGCCGTGGATGATTCACCAGCGAGCGGGCGATGGCGACGCGCTGCTGTTCCCCGCCCGAAAGCTGGGACGGCTGATGATTGAGCCGATCGGCCAAACCCACCTTCTCGAGCACCTCGGTGGCCCGTTGCCGCTTCTGACGTTCGCTCAGACTCTCCTTCGTATAGCTCAGCGGGATGAGTACGTTCTCCAGCGCACTCGTGCGCGGCAGAAGATTAAAGCTTTGAAACACAAAGCCGATGATCCGATTGCGCAATCGGGCCCGCTGCCGGGCGTCGAAGCGCGAGACTTCCTGACCGTCGAGCCAATATTCGCCCGAGGTCGGGTGATCGAGGCACCCGAGAATGTTCATGAGGGTGCTCTTACCGGAGCCGCTCGCCCCCATGAGGGTCACCAGCTCGCCGCGCGCGATGCTCAGCGATACTCCTCTAAGCACTGGCAGGTCGACTTCGCCCAGGTGATAAGTCTTGTGAATGTCCAGCAGCTTGACCAGGTCCGACATGCGCTGCACCGCTCCCGGTCTAGCGATTGGCGCCCGCGGAAGGGATGCCCGGTCCGGAGCTCGGCGCGGGCTGCTCCTGGGCTTGCCGCTGACCGGATGGCTGACCGCGAAAGATCTGCGGCGCGAAGGGATTGCGCTCACCGGTCTCCTCGGGGCGGGCCTTCGTTGCACCTGCGCCGATGACGACGCGCTCGCCTTCCCGCAGGCCTGCGCCGGCGACCTCCGTGTAGGTGCCGTCATTGAGTCCCGCGCTGACTGCAATGGGACGGACAAACTGGCCGGCCTGGATCCACACGGTTGCCTGCGGCATGCCTTCGGCACGGCCTCGCTCGGGGCGCGAGAGCGCTCCGCGTGATGCGGAGCGCGCCTCCGGCGTGATCTGGCCGAGCTGCGGAGACCAGCGCAGCGCTGCATTCGGGACCAGCAGCACCCCTTGCCGCCGGCCGATCTCGAATTGGGCGTTGGCAGTGAGGTAGGGAAGCAGCGTGCCATCGGAGTTGTCGATGTCGACTTCGATCGTGTAGGTGACGACGTTTTGCGTCATGGTCGCATTCAGACGGACCTCGCCGACCCGACCATGAAATATGCGGCCCGGAAACGCATCCACCGTGAAAGTCACCGGCTGCCCGACGGAGATGCTGCCGACATCCGCTTCGTTGACGGAGACCCATAGTTGTATGCGCCGCAAATCGTTGGCGATGAGAAACAGGCTCGGCGCGCTCAGAGAGGAGACAACGGTCTGTCCGATATTCACCCGTCGATCGATGACGACGCCCTTCACGGGCGACTTGATGGTGCAATAGTCGAGGTTGATCTGTGCCGTGTGAAGAGCGGCCCGGTACTGCTCAACGGCTGCCTTGGCCTGCTCCACGGCCGCCTGTGCCGCAGCGAGGTTGGCCTTGGCGACCTCAAAGCTTGCCTGGTATTGATCGTAGGCGCTCTGCGCAAGCGCATCGGACGGACCGAGCTTCTGGGCCCGATCCCAGTTCGCAGTCGCTAACAGCAGATTCGCCTGCTGCTGCAGCACATTGGCCTGGCTGGCGAGCACGTTGGCCTTGCCCTGATCCAGCTGCGCCTTCGCCGTCTCTACCGCAGCTGCGTACAAGGAGTCATCGATCCTTGCCAGTACCGTGCCCGCCTCCACGGCCGAACCCCAGTCAATGGGCCTGCCGGCCTCGTCCTTGCCAAACGCGACGATGACGCCGGCGACCTGCGCACCGATGTCAACTGCTGCTTCCGGCTCGATGGTACCGGTGGCGCTGATGGTGGCAATGAGGTTGCCGCGCTTGACCGGTTGGGTGAGGAACCCGGGCGTCTTGGCCGCACTGGACCAGACCGACCAGACAACGCCGCTGACCGCAGCGAGCGCGGTCACGACCAGCACTGCGATAACATGGCTTCGTCGCATGGGATGCGCCGCACAAGCTTAGCGCTGCGCTGCCGGCGAACGAATTGCGACCACTACCTACTGCAGGCTGGGGCGGCGGAAAGCAGGGGGCGGCAGGCCCGACAAGTCGCGTGGAGCGGAGCGTTCGTGGCAGATTCAGCGCGGCTCAGCCGGGCCCACGGTGGCGGATTCTTCATCAGCCTTCCGCCAACTCGGATCCGGCTCGTATTCGCTCATGGCTTTGGCGGTCTCGTCGGTTTTCTTGCCAAGATCCTTTTGATACACGATCCCGTCCTCACCGACGATGAACGTCATTACTCCCGATGATCGATACTCCGCGGGGAAGGCGACGAACGCAAAGCCGCTCATCTTGTCATTGGCGAGGTAGTTCCTGGCGCCACCGGAGGCGTGCGCACCTTGGCCGGTGAGAATGTGATAGTAATAGCCGCGGTAAGGAACCGGGGCGATGTCAGTGCGTTCGCTGCCTGTCGCGACGGCTCGCGCCACCAAGGGACCTATCGGGCTCTCGGCTTCTCCGTGGGGCGCGTTCCAGTAAAGACCGTCGTGGGTTTCCGCGGTGCTGAAGATCCTGCGGGCGTACTCGTGATGTGTCGAGTGATACTCTTTTTCTGCCTCGACGAGCTGCTCGCAGACCCGGATGGCAGAAAGCTCGTTACGCCCGATGCGGCGGTAAAGTATCTCGCGCCGCCCGGCCGCGGTATCGAAATACCACGCATCGCCTGCGCGCACGAGGGGAATGGGCATGGGCCAGTTCGCCGCCCCGATGTAAAGCGTCGTGGTCCCGTCGGGCTCACTTACGAGGCGATGCATCTCCTCATAACGCTTCACGAACGTGGCGCGATCGTCGGCGTCCTCGGCCGGGTCTCCGGACGAGACGAGTCGCTTGGCGCGCGGGCCAAGGACAGCAAGCATCGCCTGTTCATCACCGTTCCGCGCCGCGGCAACCAGCGCGCTCGCCGCAGCTTCGGGCGATGAGAATGTCTTCTGTCCCGCCCCCTGTGCGCGGGAGCTTCCGGGAATGCATCCCGCCACGATCAAAGCGATGACGGCCGCTTTGAGAAGATCACCCCGAGAAGATCTCGCGTGGCTTGAGTGCCGCTGGAGCATAGATCTCATCTCCTTAGCTTATCGATGCCCGCCGCCGGCGTGGGCGCCACCGCCCCCTGCCGGTCTTCCACCGCTGACGCTCGCGCTACCGCGCGAGGCGAAGCCCCGCGTCTCACCGCCGCGGTTGTACCCGCTGAAGGCACCCGAGCGAATACCGCTCTCGCCTCGCGGAGCAGCGTATCCACGAGCCGCGGGCACGCTGCCATTGAAGGGGCGGGCCACCACGCCAGGACTGGTGAACGGACGCCCCCAGCCACCCGCGGGCGCGCCTGGCTGTGCGGGCCGCGCTCCGCCGCTCGCGCGGGGCTGTGGCTGTGCAGGTCGGACTGCGCCGCCAAAGCCGCCGCGCGCACCACCGCCCCGGTAGAAATTGCCGCGGTTGTAGAAGGTCGTGCTATGCGAGAAGTAAGGCTGGTGATCGAACTCGACGTGATGGCGGCGCCAGTCGAAACCCCAGTGGTGCCAGCCCCAGCCAAACGCTCCGAAGAAGCCGATGGGAAAACCAATGCCAAAGTAGAGATACGGACCCGCATACCAGATCCCGGGGTAGGGATACCAGTCGGGCCACGGAAACACGGGCGCGCCATAGACCACCCAGGGATCGTAGGCGGGAACATAGATAACGTCGGGATTCGCGGGTTCAATGCTGATATCCGAGTCCTGAGTCGTCACCACCTGCTGCGGTGTAGTGCTGAGATTGCCGGCAGCTTGGGCGCGCTGGCGCATCACCTGGATGGCAGCCATGACATCCTGTGGCTGGTTGTAGTACGCATCCCCCAAGGAGGACGTCCAGGAGAGGTTCTTGTCCATGTTTCCGAGAACAGCGGGGGAAGCGGTCAATGCCTTGACGCTTCCATCCCACGGTTGCTCGTTGGCTGCCTGAGCCAAGGCGGCGCCCTGCAGTCCCGGATTAGCCTGCAGCCACCGGTCCGCTTCCACCACCTGCTCGGGAAAGGTGGAGGCCGCGAGGATCTGCGCAACCAGCGAGTCCGGGTAGAGCGCAATGGGCGCCACGAGCTGTTGCAGTTGTTCGGGCGATTGCTGCACGTGCGTCGGAGCGGCGCCGGTGGGCGGCGGCTCCTCTTGTGCTGCCGCGAGCCCCGACATTCCCAGCGCGAGAATGAAGGCGAGCGAGGACAGCAAGGTCAGCCGCCGGGTGGAGATCCGAGGTCTCACCAGGTCAGCGCCCCGTTCGCACCTTTCCGTGACTCTCTCTTGCACTTTCATCGCCTTGGACTCCTGGGCATGAGCAGGCAGCTTAGCCAACTAAAGCAGCGAAGGTGATTTCACGGGATCGGGTTGAATTCCGCCTCGAATCAGGATCGCACCCCGGAAACAGCTTCAGGCGGCCGGCAGGCGCGTGTCTGTACGGACAAACCGCATCCGCACTGGCGGCTGCGCTCGCGCTGCCGCTGCCGCGGACAATACGGATGGAGCTCAACGAGCGATCGTGCGAGAAACCGCCTTGTGCCGCCGCGCGCGTGCTGTCCTGGGGATGAGGAAACAAATGCCCGAAGTTGTATGGCTTGAGTCCGTGGGTAGGGGCGATGTCGCACGCGTCGGCGGCAAGAATGCCTCTCTCGGCGAGATGATTTCGCACCTGGCGGCCGAGGGGGTGAGAGTCCCAACGGGGTTCGCCACCACCGCAGATGCCTATCGGCGCTTCCTCGATGCAAACCACCTGGCCCAACCGATCTCGAATGCGCTGGACGAGCTCGCTGCCGGTAAGGCGACCCTCGCGGAGGCTGGCCAGTCGATCCGGCGCGCATTTCTGCGCGCCGAATGGCCGCGCGAGACCGCCGCGGCCATCGGCGCTGCGTACCGGGAGCTGTGCACCCGCCTCGGCGAGCGGGACGTCGACGTCGCGGTGCGATCGAGCGCCACCGCCGAGGATCTGCCCGACGCGAGTTTTGCGGGGCAACAGGAAACCTATCTCAACGTTCGAGGCGAGACTGCGTTGCTCGATGCCTGCCGGCGATGCTATGCGTCACTCTTTACCGATCGCGCCATCAGCTACCGTCAGGCCAAGGGCTTCGATCACCTCAAGGTAGCCCTCTCGGTTGGAATACAGAAGATGGTGCGCGCCGATAAGGCGGGCGCCGGCGTCATGTTCTCCATCGATACGGAGACCGGCTTCGGAAAGGTTGTCATCATCAACGCCGCCTGGGGGCTTGGGGAGAACGTCGTCCAGGGCACGGTTGATCCAGACGAGTACGAGGTGTTCAAGCCACTACTCACCGATACGCGGCTCGTGCCCATCATCGAGAAGACTCTCGGCAGCAAGGAGCGCAAGCTGATCTACGAGGTGGGCTCGACCCCCACACGGAATGTTCCGACATCCCGGATGGAACGGGAGTCCTACGTTCTCTCTGATGCTGAGATCCTCGATCTCGCACGCTGGGCATGCCTCATCGAAGCACACTACGGCCGACCGATGGACATGGAATGGGCCAAGGACGGCGGGACCGGGCAGCTGTTCGTGGTGCAGGCGCGTCCCGAGACCGTGCAGTCGCGCCGTGAAGCGACGGCGTTGCGCACCTACTCGATCAGGTCGAAGGGACGGAAGCTGGCCTCGGGGATCGCGGTCGGCGAGGCGGTCGTGGCGGGCCGCGTGTGTCTGATCGCGAGCCCGCGGCAGATCGAGCGCTTCGTGGACGGCGCGGTACTCGTCACTCACTCGACCGATCCGGACTGGGTGCCGATCATGAAGCGTGCCGCGGCGATTGTCACCGACCACGGGGGACGCACTTCTCATGCCGCGATCGTCAGTCGCGAGCTCGGCGTGCCGGCGCTCGTCGGCACGGGAAACGCAACGCAGATCCTCCGCGATGAACAGGAGGTTACCGTTTCCTGCGCGGAGGGCGATCAGGGTTTCATCTATGAGGGCCGTGCCGAATACGAGAGCCGGGACATCGCTCTCGAGGCCATTCCTCGCACGCGAACGCGCATCATGCTGAACCTCGCCAATCCCGCCGCAGCATTCCGCTGGTGGCGGCTGCCGGCCGACGGTGTCGGTCTGGCGCGCATGGAATTCGTGGTGAATAACTCCATCAAGATCCATCCGATGGCGCTGGTGCGCTTCGACAAGCTCGCTGACCGAGAGGCACGGGAGCGCATCGTCGAGCTCACGCGCGGTTATACCGACAAGACGGAGTATTTTGTCGAGCGCCTCGCACGCGGTCTCGGACGGATCGCGGCGGCGTTTCACCCACAGCCGGTGATCGTGCGCTTGAGTGATTTCAAGACTAACGAGTACGCCAATCTGATCGGAGGCGCCGAATTCGAGCCGCAGGAAGAAAACCCCATGCTCGGCTTCCGCGGTGCCTCACGCTATTACTCCCCGCGCTACCGGGAGGGATTTGCGCTCGAGTGTCGCGCGCTCAAGAAACTGCGCGAGCAGATGGGATTCACGAATGTCGTGGTGATGGTGCCGTTCTGCAGGTCGATCAAGGAGGCGGATCTGGTGCTCGAGGCAATGGCGCAAAACGGCCTGCGACGCGGGGAGCACGGCCTCGAAATCTATGTCATGTGCGAGATTCCCTCGAACGCGATCCTCGCGCGGCAGTTCGCCGGGCGCTTCGACGGCTTCTCGATCGGCAGCAATGATCTCACGCAGCTTACCCTCGGAGTGGATCGGGACTCGGAGGAGCTGGCGGGGCTCTTCGATGAGCAGGACGAAGCCGTCAAATGGATGATCCGCCGCGTCATCGAGGTGGCGCACGAAGGACGCTCTAAGGTGGGGCTCTGCGGCCAGGCGCCGAGCGACCATCCGGAGTTCGGGGCGTTTCTCGTCGACTGCGGCATCGACTCGATTTCCGTGAGCCCCGATAGCTTCGTAACAGTCAAACGGAAGGTTGCAGCAGCCGAGGATAGAGCGGCGAACCAGACCGACGCGCGTACAGCGGTCGGCGAAAGGCGTGTCGCGAAATGAGGTTGCACCGGGCGTCATGCTGCTCGGGATGATGGTCAATCTCGAGGACCGCGCACGCTATTGACCCGCGGTCGGTCAGTGCTCCGGGTTGCTGCGCATCGGTGCAACCGCCCCGCCAACGCAAGCGCAGCCTCAGCCGTGCTGCAGGATTCCGGTCCCAAGGACGCTGTCCCCGGCCGCATCAGATCGAGGCGGGTCTGCGGATGCGAAGGCCGGGCACAAACCTGAGTGCATCGCACAAATTTCGATGCGGGCGCAGCGGCGCTGCGTGCAGAGCTCGCAATCGACAAATAAAGCGCAAGTACTTGGGTTTTTACGGATGGCCCCCATTAGGCATTCGCGCCTCAATGATAAGCGTTCAGGGAAGAAGCCAGGA
>JASHQW010000338.1 GCA_030038875.1 Gammaproteobacteria bacterium
CGGAGTATTCGGGATCCTCCTGGCCTTCGCCTGGTACTTCCCGCGCCAGCGCATCATCCTGCTGTTTCCGCCGATCCCGATGCCGGCCTGGCTGTTCGTCACACTCTACGGACTACTGGAGCTGTTCTTCGGCGTGACCGGCACCGAAGCGGGAGTCGCGCACTTTGCGCACCTCGGCGGTATGGCGGGCGGAGCGCTCTGCATACTGTACTGGCGGCTGCGCCATCGGTTCGAGTACCGCTGAGGAGTCAAGACGCACCGGGCCGCGGCGCGTGCCGCAGGCGTCGCACAGCAGCTCGCCGCCGTAACGGCCGCGCCCAAACACGCGCCCGTCGGGCAGGCGTACCCAGTTGCCGCCGCCCGCGACCCGGGCGTCGGCGAGCCGCACATGCAGCGCGCACCCGGGATTGGCGCAGAACGGCGCCCCGCGCTCGAGGTCGTTATCGGCACACAGCACATCCTCGGCGCCGCGCGCGAGGGTGGCGATCCGGCCGGGAGTGAAGCTCCCCGACTGCATGTGCGGCTCCTCTTGCGGGCAAGGGCCCGGCGGCGGAGTGTCTCCGGCCGCCTTGACGCGCAGATGACGCGTCCGTGGCGGATCGATGACCGGGGCGGGCAGGAAGTTATATCGAAACAACATTAGATGTATATCCTAACTCTATGCTTTAGAATCGTAATCCATTGTGATCCGAGCGCAGAAGCGAGGACATTGGAAATCCGCTGCGGCTCCCGTCACAATCGCGCGCTCAAAAAATGCCGTGGAACTTTCCCGGGAAGCCTCTCCTCTAGACCGCATCCGACATGATCAAGACCGAACATCTCACCAAGCGCTACGGCGCATTGACGGCCGCCGAGGACGTGACCTTTCAGGTGGAACCGGGCGAAGTCCTGGGCTTCCTCGGCCCCAACGGCGCCGGCAAGACCACCACCATGCGCATGCTCGCCGGCTTCGTGACGCCGACCGCGGGGACCGGCAGCATCTGCGGACACGACATCGGCAGCGACACGCTCGCCGCCAAATCCGCCCTCGGCTATCTCCCGGAAGGGGCGCCGCTCTACGGCGAGATGACCGTACGCGGCTTCCTCGCCTTCATCGCGGATCTGCGCGCGCTCGAGGGCGAGCGCCGCCGCCTGCGGCTCGCCCACGTCATCGAGCACCTGCAGCTCGGCAGCGTGCTCGACCAGACGATCGAGACGCTGTCGAAGGGATTTCGGCGGCGCGTCGGACTCGCGCAGGCGATCGTGCACGACCCGCCGGTGCTCATTCTCGACGAGCCCACCGACGGGCTCGATCCCAACCAGAAGCACGAGGTGCGCGCGCTCATCAACGACATGGCGCGCGACAAGATCATCGTCATCTCCACCCACATCCTCGAGGAGGTCGACGCCGTGTGCACGCGCGCGATCATCATCGCCCGCGGGCGCATCGTCGCCGACGACACGCCCGCCGGACTCGCGGCCCGCTCGCGCTATCACAACGCCGTGTCGATGCAGCTCGCTGACCCCGCGCAGCTCGGCGCGGCGCGCGCCGCGGTCGCTGCGCTCCCGGCGGTGGCCGATCTCGAGGTGAGCGAGCGCGACGCGCGCCTCACGGCCCTGCCCAAGGCCGGCGCCACCATTCTCCCGGCGCTCTCCGAGCTCGCCGCCCGCCAGGGGCTCAAGCTCAAGGAGCTGCACCTCGAGTCCGGCCGCCTGGACGAAGTGTTTCGCACCATCACCGCCTGAGTACACTGAGCACATGCGCAACGTGGGCATCATCATGCGCCGCGAGCTCGCGAGTTACTTCGCGACGCCGCTCGCGTACGTTTTCATACTCATCTTTCTCGTGCTGGCCAACGCCTTCACGTTCTATCTGGGCGGCTTCTACGAGCGCGGCCAGGCCGATCTCGAGCCGTTCTTCACCTTCCATCCGTGGCTGTACCTGTTCCTGATCCCGGCGGTGTCGATGAAGCTGTGGGCCGAGGAGCGCAAGAGCGGCAGCATCGAGCTGCTCATGACGCAGCCGGTGACGCTGCGCGAGGCGGTGACGGCCAAGTTCCTGGCGGCGTGGGTCTTCACGGCGCTCGCGCTGTTCCTCACCTTTCCGCTGTGGATCACGGTCAACTTCCTCGGCAAGCCCGACAACGGCGCGATCCTGGCCGCCTACCTCGGGAGCCTGCTGCTCGCCGGCGGGTTCCTCGCGATCGGCTCGTGCATGTCGGCGCTCACCCGCAGCCAGGTGGTGGCGTTCATCCTCGGCGTCGTGGCGTGCTTCGTGTTCCTGCTGGCGGGCTTTCCGCTGGTGCTGGACGTGTTCCGCAGCTGGGCACCGCAGGCACTCATCGATGCCATTGCCTCGCTGTCCTTCCTCACCCATTTCCAGTCGATCGAGAAGGGAGTGATCGACGTGCGCGACCTGCTGTACTTCGCGATGCTGATCGGCTTCTTCCTGCTCTCGACCGGCATCGCGCTCGAGCTGCGCAAGGCGGATTAGCACCATGACGAAACGCTCGACCCTGGGCGGCGCCACCCTGCTGGCTCTCGCGCTGCTCTTTATCGGACTCACGGTGCTGTTCAACTTCGCGCTGCGCGGCTGGCGCATCGACCTCACCCAGAACCACCTCTACACCACCGCGCCCGGCACCGAGCGCATCCTCAAGAGCATTCACGAGCCGATCAATCTCTACTTCTTCTTCTCGGAGAAGACCGCCGGGCAGCTGCCGCAGCTCAAGACCTACGGCGTGCGGGTGCGCGAGTTCCTCGAGGAGCTCGCGGCGCGCTCCAACGGCATGCTGCGGCTGCACGTGGTCGACCCGCAGCCGTTCTCCGAGGACGAGGACCGCGCGTCCGAGCTCGGGGTGCGTGGCGTGCCGGTCGGAGCCACGGGCGGCCAGCTGTACTTCGGGCTCGCCGGAACCAACTCCACCGACGGCCACGCGGCCATCGAATTCTTCGACCCCAACAAGGAGCAGTTCCTCGAGTACGACGTGATGAAGCTCGTCTATCAGCTCGCCAACCCGAAGAAGCCGGTGGTCGCCTGGCTGTCGACGCTGCCGATGGGTCCGGGCTTCGACCCGCGGACCGGGCAGATGCGCGAGCCGTGGGTGATCTACGGGCAGGCGGAGCAGCTGTTCGACATACGGCCGCTCGAGCCGACCGCCACCAAGATCGACCCCGACGTGAACGTGCTGGTGCTGGTGCATCCGAAGAACCTGTCGCCGGCGACCCAGTTCGCCATCGATCAGTACGCGCTCCGGGGCGGCCACATCCTCGCGTTCGTCGACCCCCTGTCCGAAGCCGACTCCTCGGGCAGCGACCCGGAGAACCCAATGGCGGCCATGGCAGCCGATAAGTCCTCGCACCTCGGGGAGCTGCTCACGGCCTGGGGCGTCAAGTTCGACGCCACGCAGGTGGTAGCCGACCGCGGCCACGCGCTCTCGGTGTCCATGCACCAGGGCGAGCCTCCGGTCGAGCACCTCGGGGTGCTCGGCCTCGACAAGTCGAGCTTCGCCTCCGACGACGTCATCACCGCGGGACTCTCCAACGTCAACGTCGCGGTCGCCGGCCACCTCGAGCCGGTGAAGGGCGCGGCCGTGAAGTTCGAGCCGCTGCTCGAGTCGAGCACGGACGCGGAGCTGCTGCCGGTCGAGCGCTTCCGCATGCTGTTCGATCCGGCGACGCTCCGCGAGGGCTTCAAGCCGGCGGGCATCCGCTACACGATCGCGGCGCGCGTCAGCGGTGACGTGCACACGGCCTTCCCCGCGGGGCCACCCGCGGGCGTGACGCTGCCCGCCGGCACCGCACCGCTCAAGGCCTCCGTCCATCCGCTTAGTCTCGTAGTTGTCGCCGACACCGACCTGCTGGCCGACTACCTGTGGGTGCACCAGCAGGACTTCTTCGGGCAGCGTCTGGTGCAGGCCTGGGCGAGCAACGGCGACCTGGTGCTCAACGCCCTCGACAATCTCGCCGGCAGCGACGATCTCATCAGCGTGCGCGGCCGCGCGACCTTCACTCGCCCCTTCGAGCGCGTCGAGAAGCTGCGGCGCGCCGCCGAGGACCGCTTCCGCGACAAGGAACACGAGCTCGAGCAGCAGCTGCAAGCCACCGAGCAGAAGCTCACCGCGCTCGAGTCCAAGGGCGGCCGTGGTGACCAGAGCTCGCTCATCGTCACGCCGCAGGAGCAGGAGGAGATCGAGCACTTCGGGCAGGAGAAGATACGCATCCGCAAGGAGCTGCGTGCCGTGCGCGCCGGGCTCGATGCGGATATCTCGAGGCTCGGCATGGAAATCAAGATCGTGGACATCATCGTGATCCCGGCAGCGTTCGCGCTGCTGGCGCTCGGCTTCGCGGCCTGGCGGCGCCGCTCGCGCACCCGGCGGCCCGCGGAGCAGCGGCCATGACGCCGCGCCGCGTCGCGCTGCTGCTCGGTTGCGGGCTGGTGCTGATCGCTTTCGCGATCTGGCTGTCCTCGCGGCGGCATCTCGAGCATGCGACGCTCGCCGGCGACCTGGTGCTGCCGGGCTTCGAGCAGAGCATCAACACGGTGAGCGAGGTCGACCTGCGCCGCGGCGACGGCACCCACACGAGCCTGAAGAAAGCCTCGGTGGGCTGGGTGGTGGGCGAGCGCGACTGGGCCGCCGAGCCCGGCAAGGTGCGCAAGCTCCTGCTCGATCTCGGCGCGCTCAACGTGGTCGAGGAGAAGACCCGCCTGCCGGCAAACTACCCGCAGCTCGGCGTCGAGGACGTGAGCACGCCGAAAGCGACCGGCACGCGGATCGACGTCGTCACGCCCGGCCGTAGCTTCGCGCTCATCGTCGGCAAGACCTCGAGCGCCAAATCCGGCTACGTGCGCGTCGCCGGCAGCGCGGCGAGTCTTCTCGCGGCACCGCTCCTCACCCCCGATGCGGATCCGAAGAGCTGGCTCGAGCGCTCGCTCGTCGATCTGCCCGAGACGCGCATCCGGCAGGTGGACGAGAAGCCTGCCGACGGGGCGGCATTCAGCGCCACGCGCGACAAGA
>JASHQW010000339.1 GCA_030038875.1 Gammaproteobacteria bacterium
GCCGACTCGATCTCCATGGTGCCGAGGCGGTGTCCGGACACTTTGAGCACGTCGTCGATGCGGCCCATGATCCAGTAGTAGCCGTCCTTGTCGCGGTGCGCACTGTCGCCGGCCACGTAGCAGCGGGTGTGGAACCTCGACCAGTAGCCTTCGACGTAACGCGGGTTGTTGCGCCAGATGGTGCGCAGCATCGAAGGCCAGGGCTTGCGGATCACGAGATAGCCGCCCGCGTCGGCGCGCTTCACCGGCTCGCCGTGATCGTTGACGATGTCGGCATCGATGCCGGGCAGGGGCTGCGTGCAGGAGCCGGGCTTCGTGGCCGTCACGCCCGGGAGCGGCGAGATCAGGATCGCGCCGGTCTCGGTCTGCCACCAGGTGTCGACGATCGGGCAGCGCTCCTGGCCGATCACGCGCTGATACCACATCCACGCCTCGGGGTTGATCGGCTCGCCGACGGTGCCCAGCAGGCGCAGCTTCGAGAGGTCGTACTTGCGCGGCAGCTCGTCGCCGAGCTTCATCAGCGCGCGGATCGCGGTCGGCGCGGTATAGAACACCGTGACGCCGTGCGCCTCGCAGTTCTTCCAGAAGCGGCCGCCGTCCGGCACGGTGGGCGCGCCCTCGTACATGAGGATGGTGGCGCCGGCGGCGAGCGGCCCGTAGGCGATGTAGGTGTGTCCCGTGACCCAGCCGACGTCCGCGGTGCACCAGAACACATCGTCGTCGCGCAGGTCGAACACCCACTGGGTCGTGACCTTGGCGCCGAGCAGATAGCCGCCGGTCGCGTGCTGAATGCCCTTCGGCTTGCCCGTGGAGCCGGAGGTATAGAGGACGTAGAGCGGATGCTCGGCCTCGACCCACTCGGGCTCGCAGTGTGGCGGCTGCCCCTCGATGGCCTCGTGCCACCACAGATCGCGCTGCGGGTCCATCGCCACCGGCCGGCCGGTACGCTTGAGCACGATGACGCGCCGGACACTCGGGCAGCCGGCGGCGAGGGCATGATCGGTGCTCGCCTTGAGCTCGACCGCCGCCCCGCCGCGCCAGCCGCCGTCGGCGGTGATGACGAGCTTCGCCTCGGTGTCCTCGATGCGATCCTTGAGCGCGGGCGCGGAGAAGCCGCCGAACACCACCGAGTGGATCGCGCCGATACGGTTGCAGGCGTGCATCGCCACCAGCACCTCGGGAACCATCGGCATGTAGATGGCGACGCGGTCACCCTTGTTGACGCCCTGGGCCTTGAGCGCATTGGCGAAGCGGCAGACGTCGGCGTGCAGCTCGCGGTAGGAGATCCGCCGCACATCCCCCGGCTCGCCCTCGAAGATGACCGCGGTCTTGTGTCCGCGCTCGTTGAGATGCACGTCGAGGCAGTTCCACGAGGCGTTGAGGCGCCCGTCCGTGAACCAGCGGTAGTTGGGCGCACGCGCCTCATCGAGCGCCACGGTGAACGGCCGGTGCCAGGAAAGCTCCTGCGAGGCGAGATCCGCCCAGAAACCCACGTGATCGTCGGCGGCGCGCTTGCGCAGGCTCTCGAGATCCCGCGGCTTGATGCGCGCCCGCGCCGTGAACTCGGGCGAGGGCGGGAAGGTGCGCTGCTCGACGAGGATCGACTCGATATTCTTGTCCGCCGCTGCGACCGCCATAACTACCCCTTCGACTGACGCTTCAGCTGTCCGGCGCGGGGCCGGGTGCGCAGCATAGCCTCTAACCGTGCAGCTCCGCGAGCAGCCGCTCGATCAGGACGCGTGCGCTGCGGACGTAGCTCTCGCCGAAGAGGTTGGCGTGGTTCAGCACGTGATAGAGGTTATAGAGGTCGCGGCGCAGCTCCGCTCCCGGCGGCAGCGGGGCCGCCGCGGCGTAGGCCCGGTAAAAAGACGGGCCGAAACCCCCGAAGAGCTGCGTCATGGCGAGATCGGTCTCGCGGTCCCCGTAGTAGACCGCCGGATCGAAGATCACGGGATCGCCGTCCGGGGTGACGAGCCAGTTGCCGCCCCAGAGGTCCCCGTGCAGGAGCGACGCCTGCGGGCGATGCGTCCCGAGGAGCGCTTCCACCCCCTCGAGCAGCCGCGCGCCTTGCCGCTCGAGCAGCGGCCCGAAGCCGCGGGCCACGGCGAGGGCGAGCTGCGGCCGCAGCCGCCGCTCGCGAAAGAATTCCGGCCACGAGGCGCATCGGCCGTTCGCCTGCGGGGTGCTACCGATGGTGTTGTCACGCCACCAGCCGTACTGCGGCGCGCTGACGGCGTGCTGCGCGGCGAGCTGCCGGCCTAAGCGCGCTTCGCTCCGCGCGCTGGCGGCGCCGGCCTCGAGCCACTCGAGCGCGAGGAAGGCCGACGCCCGGGCGCGCCCGCAGGCGAGCACGCGTGGCACGCGCACGGCGTGAGCGCGCGCGAGCTCGACGAGCCCGGCGGCCTCGGCCTCGAGCATGGACGCCGCAAGGGGTCCGGCCACCTTGACGAATACCGCACCCGAACCGCTCGTCCAGCGGTAGCAGCGGTTGATGCTCCCGCCGGCGACGCGCTGCTCCGGCTCGGGCGCAAACTCAAGGCCCGTGAGAAGCCTCAGCTGCTGCGCGAGCGGCGCCCAGGACTCCATGGAGCCGCGCCCGTACCGCGCGATCTCTAAGCGTATGCCGCGGGCAGCTGCGCGAGGCGCGTCCCCTGCGCGCGCAGAAACGGCCCGAAGCCGAGCCGGTCATAGAGCTGCGACAGTGCCGCGAGGTCGGGCGGGCGGCGCCTGAGTGCGTCCGCGGCGACGCCGAGCGGCAGATCGCAGCTGATGCGGGTGAGGCGCTGCGCGAGATACACCGACTCGCGATGCTCGGCAAGGCGTGCGCCGAGCGTGCCGGCGCCGCGGATCTTGAGGCATGCGACGCGCTCGAGATCGTCGTAGAGCTCATCGAGCGAGGCGAAGGCCTTCATGAGGGAGGCGGCCGTGCGGTGCCCGACGCCCGGGACGCCCGGGATGTTGTCGGATTCGTCGCCGGCGAGCGCCAGGTAATCGGCGAAGCGCTCGGGTGCGACGCCGAAATGGCGCTCGACGTCGTGATAGCCGAACTGGCCGCGGGCGCCGAAGTCCCAGAGCACGTCGCCGTCGCGCATCAGCTGCGCGAGATCCTTGTCGCGCGTGATGAAGGCGGCGCGCACCCCGGCCGCGCGCATGGTTCGCGCGAGCGTGCCGATGATGTCGTCGGCCTCGTATTCCGGGTAGACGAACTCCGCGATCCCTAAGTGCCGGCACAGCTCGCGGCAGCGGCCGAACTGCTGCGTGAGCGCCGCCGGGGCCGGCTCGCGGTTGGCTTTGTAGGCCGGGTAGATCCCGCGGCGATAGGAGTGCGGGCCGCGCTGGTCGAAGGCGACCGCCATGTGGGCGGGGCGCACCCGCTCGATGAGATCGCCGAGGAAGCGCGCGAAGCCGAACACCGCGTGCGTCGGATTGCCGTCGGCATCGCGCATGTCCGGCAGCATCGAATGGTAGGCGCGGAAGACGTAGACCGAGGCGTCGATGAGGAAAATCACGCGCTGCGCTTCGCTCCGTGAGGGTCGCGCGGAGGACCTTAGCAGGCGCCGCCCGCCGGCGCGACTGCGCGATAGTCCATTCGGCAATGGTTAGGGGCGCTCAGGACAGGTAGGCGCGGATGCGGTCGTGCAAGGGGCTCGAGCGCGGAAAGTGCGCCACCAGATACTCCATCTGGTCGGCCAGCACGCGCCGGCCCTTCAAGAAGATGTATTCGGCGTAGGTCGGCGTGAACGGCACCGCGATCAGCTGCATGCGCGCCTGCTCGGGGGTGCGCGAGGCCTTCTGGTTGTTGCAGCGGCGGCAGGAGGCGACGACGTTGGTCCAGATGTCCGTGCCGCCCTGGCTGAAGGGGCGGATGTGGTCGCGCGACAGCTCGCGCGAGGGAAAGCGCAGCCCGCAGTACATGCACAGGTACGCATCGCGCCGGAAGAGCGTCTGGTTGTTGAGCGGCGGGATGTAGTCGTGGCGCGTGTTGCCGGGATTGCCGGTGTGGCCGACGGTGGCGACGATCGAGTTCACTTCCAGCACGGTGCGGCGGCCGGTGCGCGCATTGGTGCCGCCGTACAGCTCGAAGAGCAGCGACCCGCACGTGTAAGCGACCTGCTCCTGGGTGTAGAGTCGCGCGGCCTCCTTGTAATCGATCCACTCGAGCGGCATGCCGGCGATGTCGGTGCGCAGCACGAGCTGCGCCAGCCCGCGCGCGGCGGGAGCGGCGACTACCGCGAGGTCGTCGGGGAGGAAATCGGCGTGATCGAGGTCGATCCCGAGCATGGCGCTGTAAGATACGGCACTTTTGTGCAAGAATTCAACATCGCAAGGTCTTAATTAAATTGAAATTTTCCAGTCACGTGGCCGGCCGGCCACGCACTCGCGAAGGGGCCTTTGAATGCCAGTGACGATCGGTGCGCTTAAGGAAAGCGCACCCGAGGAATCGCGCGTCAGTCTGACTCCGGAGATTGCCGAGAAGTTCGCGAAGGAAGGGGCGCGGGTGATGCTCGAGCGCGGCGCCGGCGAGCGCGCGCGCTTTGCCGACTCCGCCTACCGGAATGTGACCTGGGGCGATTCCGCCGCGGCGGTGCTCGCCGGCGCGGACGTACTCCTCGCGGTGCAGCCCCTCTCGGTCGCGCAGATCGGACAGCTGAAGAGCGGCGCCGTGGTGATCGGCCTCCTGCAGCCGTACGCGCGCGCCGCCGAGGTGCGCGCGCTCAAGGAGCGCGGCCTCACTTCCTTCGCCATGGAGCTGGTGCCGCGCATCTCGCGCGCCCAGTCGATGGATGCGCTCTCCTCGCAGGCGGCCATCGCCGGCTACAAGGCGGTGCTGATCGCCGCGAATCAGCTGCAGAAGTTCCTCCCCATGCTCACCACCGCCGCCGGCACCATCCGCCCGGCGCAGCTGCTGGTGATCGGCGCCGGCGTCGCGGGGCTGCAGGCGGTCGCCACCGCCAGGCGCCTGGGTGCCGTGGTCGAGGCCTACGACGTGCGCAGCGCCACGCGCGAGCAGGTGAAGTCGCTCGGGGCGAAGTTCGTCGAGACGGGGGTGAGCGCCGAAGGGGCCGGCGGCTACGCGCGCGAGCTCACCGCGGAGGAGAAGGCGAAGCAGCAGGAAGCGCTCGATGCGCGCATCGCCGCGGCCGATGCCGTGGTCACCACCGCCGCGGTTCCCGGCAGGCCCGCGCCCCGGATCATCTCGCGCGCCGCGGTCGAGCGCATGCGCCCGGGCTCGGTGGTGGTCGACATCGCCGCCGAGCAGGGCGGCAACTGCGAGCTCACCCGCGCGGGCGAGGTGCTCGAGCACCAGGGGGTGAAGATCGTCGGCCCGGTGAATCTCGCCGCCGAGCTCGCCTACAACGCGAGCGAGATGTACGCCCGCAATCTCTTCAATTTCCTCAAGCCCGCCCTCGTCAAGGGCGAGCTGGCGATCGACTGGAACGACGAGGTGTTCGCGCAGTCGTGCCTGACGCACGGCGGCGCGATCAAGCACGAGCCGACGGCCAAGGCGCTCGGGGGCTGACATGACCGGAATGGTGGCACTTTATATCTTCATGCTCGCGGCCTTCACCGGCTACGAGGTCATCTCGCGCGTGCCGGTGATCCTGCATACGCCCTTGATGTCGGGCTCGAACTTCGTGCACGGCATCGTGCTGGTGGGCGCGATGGTGGCGCTCGGCAACGCCACGACGCCGCTCGAGAAGGTCATCGGCTTTCTCGGCGTGCTGCTCGCGGCCGGCAACGCGGTCGGCGGCTACGTAGTCACCGAGCGCATGCTCGAGATGTTCAAGTCGAGCCGGCAGCGCGGCGGCACGAAAGGGACCCACTGATGCCGGGTTGGCTCTCTGCGGGGCTCGCCATCCAGGCGAGCTACTTCGTCACCGCGGTGCTCTTCATCATGGGCCTGAAGCGCATGAGCTCGCCGGTGACGGCGCGCAGCGGCATCCTCTGGGCGGGCGCCGGCATGGCGGTCGCGACGCTCGTCACCTTCCTCTACCCCGGGATGTCCAACTACGGGCTGATCCTGCCGGCGATGCTGGTGGGGGGCGTGCTCGCCTGGTGGAGCGGCAAGCGCGTCGCCATGACCGACATGCCGCAGATGATCGCGCTCTACAACGGCATGGGGGGCGGCGCGGCGGCGGCGATCGCGGCGGTCGAGCTCTACCGCGGCGAGACCTCGGGCTACGTGAGCGGGTCGCTCGCGGTCGCGGGCGGGATCATCGGTGCGGTGTCCTTCGCGGGCAGCGCCATCGCCTTCGCCAAGCTCCAGGGGCTCATCACGCGCAGCATCCGCTTCGCCGGTCAGCAGATCCTGAACTTAGCTCTGCTCGGCGCGACGCTGGTGCTCGGAGCGCTGGTCGCCGCGCACCTCAACGCGGCCGCAGGCGTCGTCACCGGCTTCTTCGTGCTCTCGCTCGTGCTCGGCATCACCATGACGCTGCCGATCGGCGGCGCCGACATGCCGGTGGTGATCTCGCTTTATAACGCGCTCACCGGACTCGCGGTCGGGCTCGAGGGCTTCGTGCTCAATAACGCGGCCATGATCATCGCCGGCACCGTGGTGGGCTCGGCGGGTACGCTGCTCACGCAGCTGATGGCCAAGGCGATGAACCGCTCGCTCGGCAACGTGCTGTTCTCGGGCTTCGGCGACACGGGAGGTGAGGCGAGCGGCACGGTGACGGGGAGCTTGAAGCCCATCGAGGCCGCCGACGTCGGCGTGATGATGGCCTTTGCCTCCAAGGTCATCGTGGTGCCGGGTTACGGCATGGCGGTCGCCCAGGCGCAGCACAAGATCTGGGAGCTGGTGCAGCTGCTCATCGACCGCGGCGTCAACGTGCGCTTCGCGATCCATCCGGTCGCCGGACGCATGCCGGGCCACATGAACGTGCTGCTGGCGGAGGCGGGAGTGCCCTACGACCTGATCTCCGACCTCGACGAGATCAACGCGGAGTTCGAGACCGCGGACGTGGCGCTCATCATCGGCGCCAACGACGTGGTGAACCCCGTCGCGCGCACCGACAAGTCGAGCCCGATCTACGGCATGCCGATCCTGAATGCCGACAAGGCGTAGAACGTCATCGTCATCAAGCGCGGCAAGGGCGCGGGCTTCTCGGGGATCGAGAACGCGCTCTTCTATCTCGACAATACCCGCATGCTCTATGGAGACGCGCAGAAGGCCGCCGGCGAGCTCATCGCGGCGGTGAAGGCGGTCGGCTGACGGCTCGCCATGCAACGCCGCAGTCTCCTGAAGCTCGCTGCGGCACTGCCGCTGACCGTGAGCGCGCCGGCGCGGCTCGCGGCGCGCGTCATGTCCCCCTTCGCACGCGTGCGTCCCGGCGATCCCTACTGGCCGACGCCTGCCGAGTGGGATGAGCTCAAGACCGCGGTCGGCGGCCATCTCCTTAAGCCGCTGCCGCTCTTCGCCCCGTGCGTCGCCGACGCGGGGAGTGGCGCCTGCGCCGACGTATCGCAGAACCTGCGCAACCCCTTCTATCTCGGCGACCAGCCGGGTGGCACGCAGGTCTCCGGCTGGCTCGATGCCTGGACGCCCGCGGCGAGCGCCTACGCGGTGCAGGCCCGCGACGCGCAGGATGTGGTGCAGGCGGTGAGCTTCGCGCGTACCCACAACCTGCGCGTGGTGGTGAAGGGCGCCGCGCACAGCTACCTCGGCACCTCCAACGCGCCGGACTCCCTCCTCATCTGGACGCGCGCGCTCACCGACGTCCGCCTGCAGGATGATTTCGTCGGCGCGGGCTGCGCGGGGAAGATGGCGCCCGTGCCGGCGGTCTCCCTCGGCGCCGGCTGCCTGTGGATCGATGCCTATACCGCGGTCACGACGCGCGCCGGGCGCTACGTGCAGGGCGGCGGCTGCGCCGACGTCGGCGTCGCCGGCCTCGTCCAGTCGGGCGGTTTCGGCAGCTTCTCCAAGGGCTTCGGCAACGCGGCCGCGGGACTTCTGGAAGCGGAGGTGGTCACCGCCGACGGGAAGCTGCGCACCGTCAACGCCTGCCAGGAGCCGGAGCTCTACTGGGCCCTGAAGGGCGGCGGCGGCGGAACCTTCGGCGTCGTCACACGGCTCACGCTGCGCACCCACGCGCTGCCGGAGTTCTTCGGCGGCGCCTGGGGCACGATCCAGGCGCAGAGCGACGCCGGCTTCCGCGCATTGCTCGTGCGCTTCGTCGCCTTCTATGCCGAGCGGCTCGCCAATCCTCACTGGGGTGAGCAGGTCGCCGTGGGATCGGACAACTCCCTCGAGATCTCGATGGTGCAGCAGGGACTCTCGCGCGAGGCGGCGCGCGCCGTGTGGCAGCCGTTCTTCGACTGGGTGAAGGCCTCTCCCGGTTACCAGATCACCGACGAGCTCGGCGCCGGCGGCCACCAGGCGCAGAGCTGGTGGGAGATCCAGGGCAACCCCAGCATGATCATGGACCAGCGCCCGGGAGCCTCGCCCGATCACGGCTACTGGCGGGGCGACCAAGACCAGGTCGGTGTCTTCCTCCACGGCTATGACTCGCTGTGGCTGCCGGCGGCGCTGCTCGCACCGGCCACGCAGCCGCGCCTGGCGGAGGCGCTGTTCGCCGCCTCGCGCCACAAGAAAGTGGGGCTCCACTTCAACAAGGGGCTCGCGTTCGCGGCGCCCGAGGCCATCAAGGCGTCGCTCGATACCGCCATGAACCCGGGCGTCACCGAGGCCTTCGCGCTCGCGATCATCGCCGACGGCGAGCGGCCCTCCTATCCCGGCGAGGCGCGGCCGCCCATGGATCTCGAGGCCGCGCACCGCGACGCGCGCGCGATCGACGCCGCGACCGCGGAGCTGCGCAAGATCGCCCCGCAGGCCGGCTCCTATCTCTCGGAGAGCAACTTCTTCAACGAGCGCTGGCAGCAAGACTACTTCGGCGCGCACTACCCGCGCCTCCTGGGCGTCAAGAAGCAGTACGACCCCGAGGGCCTCTTCATCGTCCATCACGGGGTGGGGAGCGAGGAGTGGAGCGCGGACGGCTTCACGCGGCTCAAGTGAGCGCGACGCAACGACGCGCCGTGGATGGCCTAGCGGCGCCTGAGCATCTCGGTGAGAATCAGGACGTCCTGCTGGTCCTGGGACGGCGAGTGGTGGTCGCAAGGCTAAGGCCCTTGAAGAATCAGCGAGCTCTTAGACTCTCCAGCAGAGCGACACACGGCACCTGGGTCGCGAGCCTCGCGGCGGTGGCGCTTGCACTGGCGGCCGCGCTCCTCGCGAGCGCCGCAGCGAGCGCCGCTGCCGAACCCGCGGCCGCAGCGGGCGCGACCCGGGCGCAGACCACCGCCGAGGTGCTCGCCGCCTCCTCGCCCGCCGACTGGCGGCCGCTCGACCCGCAGAACACGCTGTATCTGGAGCTCCCCGCGGGGCGCGTGATCATCGAGCTCGCGCCGCTCTTCGCCCCGAATCATGTCGCCAACGTGATCGCGCTCGCGCGCGAGGGCTACTTCGACGGCCTCGCCTTCATGCGCTCGCAGGACAACTACGTCGTGCAGTGGGGCGACGCGCAGGGCAAGAAGCCGCTCGAGAAAGCGCGGCGCACGCTGCCGGCCGAGTTCGAGCGGCCGCTGCGCGGGCTGACGCTCGCGCGCATCACCGATCCCGACACCTATGCACCGGTGGTCGGTTTCCTCGACGGCTTCCCCGTGGCCGCGGATCCGCAAGTGGGCCGCGCCTGGCTCGTGCACTGCTACGGCATGGTCGGCGCCGGGCGCGACAACGACGTCGACTCGGGCGGCGGCACGGAGCTCTACGTGGTAATCGGGCAGGCGCCGCGCCACCTCGATCGCAACGTGACGCTGCTCGGGCGCGTGGTACGGGGCATGGAGCTGCTGTCGGTGCTGCCGCGCGGCCACGGCGCGCTCGGCTTCTACCAGCCCGCGGAGAGCGGCGTGCCGATCCGCTCGCTGCGCCTCGCCGCGGATCTCCCTGAGACCGAGCGCACCGCGCTCGAGGAGCTGCGCACCGACACGGCGACCTTCGCGGCCTACGTCGAGGCGCGGCGCAACCGCCATGAGGAGTGGTTCAAGGTGCCCGCCGGGCGGATCGACGTGTGCAACATCCCGCTGCCGGTGCGTCCGCTGCCGGTGACACACGACAGGTAGGTCGGGCCGGCGCTAGAAGGCTGAGGCCGTCGTCAAGCGGGCAGGAGCGGGTTCCGAGTCGTGAGCGACCCGAAACGACTGAAATCCCGGTCGGCGCTCAGCAGCTCTCGTACGTGCGAGTGGATGCAGAGGGCGGCGATCCGCGCATCGTGGACACGCGGACCCGTGACCTTTGCCGCGCTCAGGAGCTGTCCCAGGGTCGCCCAATATCCCTCGCCCTCCGCCAGCAGTACCAGAGCGGGCGACTCGAGCCACGCCTGCACCTGGTCGATGGCTTTACCGAGAGGGCTCGGAGGCGAGTAGAGGCGCTCGTGCGTCACGATCGCCAGGAATTCGTGAATACACGGCCAGGGCACAGCCCACGTGGCGCCCCCCTCGGCCAACTCGCGGACACAGTGAGCGGCGCGCTCGTGCCATGGGCTGTCGCGGCGATGGGCGTAGACCAGGATGTTGGTATCGACCGCGATCAACCGCCGTGACCCTCGTAGGTGAGCGCGCGCAGTTGATCCCAGGACAATCCAGCGGCCTCCGGTCGCAGGCCCTCTCCGGAAATTGAGGCGTCGCGCAACTTGAAGCGACGCACAGCCTTGCGCTCGGCGAGCGCGAGCTTGAGACCCCGCTCGACCAGCTCGCGGATCGTCAGGTTCTCCCTGCGTGCCACGGCCTTTGCCTCTTTGAGAAGCGGGTCGGCAATGTCAAGGGTGGTCTTCATATGGGCAGCCAGTCTATATAATATGGGTACCCATATCAAACAGGCTGACCCAGCCGGTGCGTCCGGCCGCGGCCCGCAGCCGCTGACTCGCGCCGGCGCCGACCTCAGCGCAGGCGCGGCGGCGGCGGACGCGCTCCGCCGCGCTGCTGCAGGCGCTTGGCGCGCTGCTCGCGCGCGTGCT
>JASHQW010000340.1 GCA_030038875.1 Gammaproteobacteria bacterium
GGACTGGCGGCGCGTGTTGACGAAGACGAGGGTCGTGCGGTGCTCGCTCACGAGCTCGGCGAGACGGTCGTAGATCTGCGTCCATACCTCGCCCGACATGACGGACTCGAGCGGTGCCGGCGGGATCTCGAGCTGCAAATCGCGATTGCGGACGTGACCGGTGTCGATGATGGTGCAATCGGGAGTGCCGTCGGGACGCAGCCCGCCGGCACCGACCAGGAAGCGCGCCACCTCCTCGATGGGCTTTTGCGTGGCCGAGAGCCCGACGCGCGTCAGCCGCCGTCCGGCGAGCGCCTCGAGCCGCTCGAGCGTGAGCGCGAGATGCACGCCGCGCTTGGCTCCAGCCATGGCATGAATCTCGTCGACGATCACGGTGCGCGTGGTGGCGAGCATGCTTCGCCCGGACTCCGAGCCCATGAGGATGTAGAGCGACTCGGGAGTCGTCACTACGATGTGCGGCGGGCGTTTGCGCATCGCCGTGCGCTCGTGCTGCGGCGTGTCGCCGGTGCGCACGAAGGTGCGGATGCCGTGCTCGGCGAGCCCGAGCGCGGTGAGCTCGTCGGCGATGCCGGTGAGCGGCGCCTCGAGATTGCGGTGGATGTCGTTGGAGAGCGCCTTGAGCGGTGAGACATACACCACGGCGGTTTCGTCGGCCAGCCCGTGCGATTCGATGGCGGCGCGCACCAGCTGGTCGATGACCGCGAGAAACGCCGCGAGCGTCTTGCCCGAGCCGGTCGGAGCGGCGATCAGAACATGGCGCCCCGCGGTGATCGCGGGCCATGCGGCGGCCTGCGCCGGCGTAGCGGCATCGAAAGTGCGGGCAAACCAGCCGGCGACGGCTGGGTGGAACTCGGCGGGCATGTGAGGCATTGAAGCACAGCCCGCGACGCGCGAGGAGCTCAGCCGCACCGAATTAATGCAACGTACAGCCTGTCACCTGAACCGCTCCTGTATGCACGCGTGCCTCGAAAGGGGAGTAGAGTCGGCGCCTGGTCGAGTTGCTTTGCGAGGACGTCTCACGATGTGGGAAGAAGAGACTGCGGATTCATTCCGTCGCAAACTCCTCTGGTGGATCGGTGGCCTGGTGGTCGTCGCGGTCGCCGGCTTCGCCCTCTGGTACCGGTTTCTGTTCCATCCGGCCGAAAACGCGCCGCCGGCTGTGGTGGCCAAGCCGGCCGCCGCACCGGCCGCGACGCAGCCGGCCGTCTCGAACCCGATGCCAGCGGCTGCTACGGGATCCGAGGCACTACCCGCGCTCAACGACAGCGACCCCATGGTCCAAGAGTCGCTCACCAGTGTGTTGGGACACCCGACGATCGAGGCCCTGCTGGTGCCGCAGAACATCGTGCGCCACATCGTGGTGACGGTGGACAACCTGCCACGGCACAAGGTGGCCGTCGAGCTGCGGCCGGTGAAGGCGACCGCCGGGCAGACGGCGGTGTCGACGCAGGGCGACCTCACGATGCTCAGCGATGCCAACTTCGAGCGCTATACGACCTTCGTGCACGCGGTGCAGGCGGCCGACGTCAAGGCGCTCGCGGCGCTCTACCAGCGGCTCTACCCGCTGTTCCAGCAGGCGTATGAGGATCTCGGCTACCCGGGCAAGTACTTCAACGACCGGCTGGTCGAGGTGATCGATCACCTGCTCGAGACGCCCGAGGTCGCAGGTCCGATCCAGCTCGAGCAGCCGCGGGTGTTCTACACCTACGCCGACACCGGGCTCGAAGGACGCTCGGCTGGGCAGAAGCTCCTGATCCGCATGGGGCCGGCGAACGCGCGCATCATCAAGGCCAAGCTGCGCGAGTTCCGCGCCGAGATCGTCGCGAAGAAATGAGCGACGCGCTGCAGACCGCTGAGGGCGGCCTCGAGAAGCCGCTCGGGGACCTACGCTCGGTGCTGATTGCCGGAGAGTCGGTCGAAGCCTGGGCGATCCAGCGGCGCATGTTCGCCCTGGCACATCGGCGCGTGATCGTCGCAGCGACCAGCGGCCGCCTCATCATCATCACCCGTCCGCTGCTCGGCGGCTTCGCGCTGGTCTCGGTGCGCTGGCAGGACCTCGAGGAAGTGACGCTGCGCGTCGGTGTGTTCGGCGCCGATCTCGGCATTCGTGCCGGCAAGGCCACCGATCTCGCCTCGCTCGCCTCGGCGGGGGCGCAGCGCGTGGAGCTCAAGGGTCTGCGCAAGACCGAAGCGCAAGCCGTTTATCGCATCTGTCAGGCGCAGGATCAGGCCTGGCGCGAGAAGCGCCGGGTGCGCGACCTCGAGGAGCTGCGGGCGCGCTCGGGCGGCATCCAGGTCATGGCCGGGGCGCCGCTCGCGGGGGCGGCCGCCGCGTCGGGCGATGACGCGGTGCGGCGGCTTCAGGAGGCGAAGCAGCTACTCGACGCCGGGCTCATCACCGACTCCGAGTACGAGGCGATCAAGGCAAAGATTATCTCGCCCTGAGCCGCTATACATAAGCACTCACAAGTAATCCACAGGCGATCCACAGGACAGGTGCGTTAGGCTTTCGTCCATGGTCGCGCTCCGCCTGCGCCGGCAGAAGCCGGTCGAGAACGAAATCCTCGGGACCTACACTTTCCCGAGCCGCACGGTCCAGGTGCTCAAGACGCAGGACGACCACATCCTCTGGACCTGCGATTGCGACAAGTTCCTTCGTCAGGCGGGACAGCGCGAGCCGCTCTGGTGCAAGCACATCGCCAAAGCCGCCGCGCGCCGCTCGCTCGAGCGGCTCACGCGCCGCGTGGCCGGGCCGGGCCGGCGGGCGCTGAGCGGCTGATGCGCCTGCCGACATAACGAGACCCCGGTCTTTTGCGGCGCCGGCGATATTTCGGTATCGTGGTGCGCTACAGCAACAGGAGCACCGGTATGCGCTGGGAAACCCCGCGGGCGATCGACATGCGTTTCGGCATGGAAATCACCCTCTATATCGCGAGACGCTGACCCCTCCGGCGCGCCCGGCACCGGTCCGGAGCGGCGCGTAATCCTCCATCGTGAAAATCCGGGTACTGGGATCGGCCGCCGGCGGCGGCTTTCCCCAGTGGAACTGCAACTGCCATAACTGCTCGGGTGTGCGCAAGGGCACCGTGCGTGCCACCCCCCGGACTCAATCCTCGATCACTGTCGCCGGCGACGATCCGGCCGCCTGGGCGCTCGTCAATGCCTCCCCTGACATCCTCACGCAGTTCAAGGACCACCCGGACCTGCAGCCCGCGCGCGCGCCGCGCGACTCGGGGCTCGCCGGTATCGTGCTGGTCGACGCGCAGATCGACCACACTGCCGGGCTCTTCATGCTGCGCGAATCGACCCGCCCGCTCGCACTCTGGTGCACCGATGCCGCGTACGCCGACCTGACCGGCGGCAATCCGATCCTCAGGGTGCTCGGGCACTACTGCGGCATCGAGCGGCGGCGCATGGCGAGCTCCGGCGAGGAGTTCTCGATCGACGGCGTGGCCGGCGTACGCTGGCGGGCGCTTGCGGTGGCTGCTAAGCCCGCGCCGTACTCGCCGCACCGTGCGGCCCCGATCGCCGGCGACAATGTAGCGCTCGTGATCAGCGACACGGCGAGCGGCCGAGCCGCGGTCTACGCACCCGGTCTCGCGGCAATCGAGCCTGCGCTGTGGAGCGCGCTGCAATCGGCCGCCTGCGTGCTCGTCGACGGCACCTTCTGGAGCGACGAGGAGATGCTGACGCAGGGCCTTACAGTGAAGCGCGCCCGCGATCTCGGCCATTTGCCCCAGAGCGGCGCCGGCGGCATGCTCGAATGGCTGGCCAGGCTCCCGCGTGACACGCGCAAGATCCTCATCCACGTGAACAACACCAACCCGATCCTGGACGAAGACTCGCCCGAGCGCGCCGCGCTCGCTCGTGCCGGCATCGAGGTCGCGTGGGATGGGATGGAGATCGTGCTGTGAGCGAGCCGGCCTGGACGCGCGCGGAGTTCGAGGCACGGCTGCGCGAGCGCGGGCGTGCTTACCACATCCACCATCCCTACAACATCATGCTCAACTCCGGCAAGGCGAGCCGCGAGCAGATCCGTGGCTGGGTGGCGAACCGCTTCTATTACCAGATCAACATCCCGCTGAAGGACGCGGCCATTCTCGCCAACTGCGAGGAGCGCGCGGTGCGCCGCAACTGGGTGCAGCGCATCCTCGATCATGACGGATTCGGCGACGACCCGGGCGGCATCGAATCCTGGCTGCGCCTCGCCGCGGCGGTGGGTCTCGAGCGGGCCGAGGTGGAGAGCCTCAGGCTCCTGCTCCCGGGAGTGCGCTTCGCGGTCGACGCGTACGTCAACTTCGCGCGCCGCGCCCCCTGGCCGGAGGGGGTGTGCGCCTCGCTCACGGAGCTGTTCGCTCCGGAGATCCATCGCCAGCGACTCGCCGGGTGGCCGCAGCATTATCCGTGGGTTGACGCAGCGGGCCTCGCTTACTTCCAGTCGCGGGTCGGCCGCGCGCAGCGCGACGTCGAGTTCGCGCTCGCCCTGACGCTCGAGCGCTTCGATACGCGCGCCGCGCAGGAGCGCGCGCTCGAGGTGCTGAAGCTGAAGCTCGATATCCTCTGGCAGATGAACGACGCGATGGCGCTTGCCTACGGAGTGACGACGTGAGCGGAGTGAGCGCCGCGGCGCGCCCGGCGATCGCACACGGCATGCGGCTGCAATGGGAGCCGGCACAGGAGGCGCACGTGTTGCTCTACCCGGAGGGCATGGTGAAGCTCAACGGCAGCGCCGGGGCGATCATGTCCCGCTGCGACGGGGTGCGTACCGTGGCGGACATCGTCGCCGACCTCGAGCGGACTTACGGCGCCGCGGATCTCACCGCCGATGTCGCCGCGTTCGTCGAGCTCGCGCTCGAGCGCCGCTGGCTGGAGCTGCGCGAATGAGTGTGGGGTCACCGCCTAAGATGGCGCCCGGAGTCGGTCCACCGCTCTGGCTGCTGCTCGAGCTCACCTACCGTTGCCCGCTGCACTGCGTGTTTTGCTACAACCCGACCGACTTCGCCGCCGTGGGCGCCGAGCTGCCGGCGTCGGAATGGATACGGGTGCTGCGCGAGGCGCGCGCGCTCGGCGCCGTGCAGCTCGGACTCTCGGGCGGCGAGCCGCTCGCGCGCGACGATCTCGAGCCGATCGTCGCGGAAGCGCACGCGCTCGGCTTCTACGTCAACCTCATCACCTCCGGCGTCGGTATGACCGAGGAGCGGATCGGGGCGCTGAAGCACGCGGGGCTCGACCACATCCAGCTGTCCTTCCAGGACAGCACGCGCGAGCTGAACGATTTCTTGAGCAGCACCCGCACCTTCGAGCTCAAGGCGAAGGTGGCGGAGCTCATCCGCAGGTACGACTATCCGATGGTGCTCAACGTGGTACTGCACCGGCTCAATATCGACCATGTCGGCGAGATCCTCGCGATGGCCGAACGGATGGGCGCGCAGTACGTCGAGCTCGCCAATACCCAGTACTACGGTTGGGCCTGGCTCAACCGCGCGCACCTCTTGCCGAGCCGCGCGCAGCTCGCGCGCGCCGAGGAGGTGACGCGGGCCTTTCGCGAGCGGCTGGGCGCTAAGATGCAGATCTACTTCGTGGTGCCCGACTATTTCGAGACACGCCCCAAGGCGTGCATGAACGGCTTAGGCACTGTCTTCCTCGCCATTGCGCCCGACGGGATGGCGCTTCCCTGTCACGCCGCGCGCATGCTGCCGGGGCTCGAGTTCCCGAACGTGCGCGAGCACGATGTGCGCAGCATCTGGTACGACTCGGCGGCCTTCAACCACTTCCGTGGCGAGGCGTGGATGAAGGAGCCCTGCAGGAGCTGCCCGGAGAGGCAGCGCGACTTTGGCGGCTGCCGCTGCCAGGCGTATCTCCTCACGGGCGATGCGGCCAATGCCGACCCGGTGTGCGATCTCTCCCCGCACCATCATCTGGTGACCGCGGCGGTAGCCGAGGCCGAGCGCGGCGGCGCGGCCGGCGCCTCTGCGCTCCTCTTCCGCGACCACCGCATCTCGATCGCGGTCGAGCCGGGCCGCGGCGCGCCGTCGGCGCGCTGAGAAGCGCACCTCGATGGCCGTCCGCCGGGTGCTGAAGATGGGTGAGCCGCTGCTGAGGCAGGTGGCCGCGCAGGTGTCGCGCTTCGACGAGGAGCTCGCGTCGCTCGTTGCCGACATGGACGACACCATGCGGGCCTTGAGCGGCGCCGGGATTGCCGCCCCGCAGATCGGCGTGGGCCTGCGCGTGGTGATCTTCGAGCTCAAGGACAATCCGCGCTACCCGCAGCTCACTCCGGTGCCTTATACGGTGCTGGTGAACCCAAGGCTCAGCGTACTCGATCCGGCCGAAGAGGAGGGTTGGGAAGGGTGTCTCTCGGTGCCCGGCATGCGCGGCCTCGTGCCGCGCTACCGGCGGCTGCGCTACCAGGGGTTCGATGCCCGGGGTGTTCCCATCGACCGCTCCGTCGAGGGTTTCCATGCACGCGTCGTGCAGCACGAAGTCGATCACCTGGATGGCATACTCTTCCCGCAGCGGGTGCGCGACCTGCGCAACTTCGGGTTCGAGGACGCCCTCGCCGGGCAGATGACGCCCATGCCGGACTGATCACATGAGCCCCAGGGAGACTCGCATGACTCACCACGCCAGCGGGCCCTTCGAAGTCAAGGTCACGCCGCAGAAGCCGGACACGCAGATCGCACGGACCGCGAACCTCGGGCGGCTCACGATCGACAAGCGATTCCACGGCGACCTCGAGGCGAGCGCCAAGGGCGAGATGCTCGCCACGCAGAGCGACGTGAAGGGCTCGGCCGGCTACGTGGCGCTCGAGCGCGTGACCGGCAAGCTCCAGGGGCGCAGCGGCAGCTTCGTGCTGCTGCACAGCGCCACGATGAAGCGCGGCGCGCCCGAGTCGACCATCACGGTCGTGCCCGACTCCGGCACCGGCGAGCTCACCGGGCTCACGGGCAGCATGCGCATCAAGGTCGCCGCCGACGGCGCCCACTCCTACGAGTTCGACTTCAGGATCGAGCCGCGGTCGGACGGCTGACCCGCACGTCACGCTCCATGCGGATGGCGGCCTCGATCCCCTGGTAGTAGCCGGGGACCCGCCCGACCTCGCGGTAGCCGAGCGCGCGGTAGAAGTCCTGCGCCGGCACGTTCTGCGCGCGCAGCTCGAGCCCGATGATGAAGGTGCCGGCGGTGAGCGCGGTCTCCTCGAGCCAGGTCACGAGACGCCGCGCAATGCCGCGGCGGCGGTGCGCCGGATCGACGGCGAGGAGATTCAGGTGTGCGAGCTCGTCGGCGTAGCGCATGATGGCGAAGCCGGCGATGGTGCGATCGCTGCGCGCGGTGAGCACCACGCTCTCGGGATGGCGCACGTACCAGCCGATGCGCGCCGCGCCCCACGCCGGGCGCAGGCCCGATTCGATGAGCGCGTGCGACATCGCCGCGAGGCGCGCCGCATCGGCGATGCGGGCCGGCTCGAGGCGATAGTCCTGCACGGGTCTGCCCTCAGGCGAGCGTGTGGAACACGTGCTGGACGTCGTCGTCCTGCTCCAGGCGGTCGATCAGCGTCAGCACCTCGGTGGCCTGCGCCTCGGGCAGCTCGGTCGGTACGGTGCAGACGTACTCATGCTCGGCCGACAGCGGCACGATGCCGCGCGCCTCGAGCGCCTCCTGCAGCTTGCCGAAATCCGCGAACGCGCAGCGGATCACGAGCTGCGGCTCGCCTTTCTCGCCCGTGCTTTCGCCCATCTCCTCGAGGCCGTGATCGATGAGGTAGAGCTCGAGGTCGTCCTGGTCGATGCCGGCCGGATCGAGCCGGAACACGCCCATCTTCCTGAAGAGGAAGCTGACGCTGCCGCTCGTGGCGAGGTTGCCGCCGTTCTTGGTGATGATGTTGCGCACCGCCGCCACGGTGCGCGTCGGATTGTCGGTCGCGGTCTCCACCAGCAGCGCCACACCGTGCGGCGCGTAGCCCTCGTAGAGCACCTGGTGGTAGTTGGTTGCATCGCGCCCCGAGGCGCGCTTGATCGCGGCCTCGATCCGGTCCTTGGGCATGTTGACGGCGCGCGCGTTCTGGATGATCCGTCGCAGTGCGGGATTCGAGGCGGGATCGGAGCCGCTCGCCTTGACCGCCATGGTGATGTCCTTCGCGATGCGGGCGAACTGCTTCGCCATGCGGTTCCACCGCGCGAACATCGTGTGCTTGCGGACTTCGAAGATGCGGCCCATGGCGGGCTATTGTAGCGGCGCGGCCGCGCGTTTAGGCGGCGAGCTGCGGTCGCATGGCCCTTTGTGCGCCGGCAAAGTCGCGCCTTTTGCCGGCGAGCGCTTATCCGCTGGTGGGTGGGCCTGCCGGAAAATCCGCAGGATTTTCCGGCCAGTCTAACTAACTAGGCGAGCTGCGCAGCCAGCAGCCGCATGCGCCGGCGCTGCCGGCTGAGCGCGCGCTCGATGTCGCGCAGCTTCGCCTGCAGCTCGGACTGCTGCCAGTGCTCGATGACCGCGCGGCGCTTCTCCTCGAGCCACTGCTCCTTGACGCGCGCCCAGTCGGCGATCGCGGCGAGGAAGGTCTCGTACTCATGCGCGACGCGCGCGCGCAGCTGCTCGATCTGCGAGTGACCGGCGCTCGGCAGGTCGGCGAGGCACTTCTCGGCGCGCTTGAACTGCATGGCGAGCAGCGCGCGCTGGATCTGGAACCACGGGGTGCGCTTCAGGCGCCGTGTCAGCCCGACGAATTCCAGGCCGGCGATCAGCCACTTGGTCGGATCCCACTGCCACCAGCGCACGCCGTTGCGATAGTCGTGGGCGAAGATGTGGTGAAAGTTGTGGTAGCCCTCGCCGTAGGTGACCACCGCCAGCGCCGGGTTGTCGCGCGCGGTGTTGTCCTCGGTGTACGGACGGGTGCCCCACATGTGGGCCAGCGAGTTGATGAAGAAGGTGACGTGATGGCTCCACACTAGGCGCAGCACCCCGGCGAGGATCAGCATGCCCCACAGGTCGTGGAACAGGAGTCCCGCGGCGAGCGGCAGGCCGAAATTGAGCCCCACG
>JASHQW010000043.1 GCA_030038875.1 Gammaproteobacteria bacterium
GTGCGGGCCGGCGACTGGCGCATCGCGCCGGTGCCGGCGGACCTCCTCGACCGGCGCGTCGAGATCACGGGTCCCGTCGACCGCAAGATGATCATCAATGCGCTGAATGCGCCGGTGAGCGCCTTCATGGCGGACTTCGAGGATTCGCTCGCGCCGACCTG
This sequence comes from Gammaproteobacteria bacterium, assembly GCA_030038875.1. Taxonomy (GTDB): domain Bacteria; phylum Pseudomonadota; class Gammaproteobacteria; order Steroidobacterales; family Steroidobacteraceae; genus 13-2-20CM-66-19. Next base: position 162 of record JASHQW010000043.1, read on the forward strand.
GGAGAACGTGATCCGCGGCCAGGTGAACCTCGCCGACGCCATCCGCCGCACCATCAGCTTCGAGGACGGGTCGACCGGCAAGATCTATCGGCTCGCCGAGCGCACCGCGACGCTCATCGTGCGGCCGCGCGGCTGGCATCTGCCCGAGAAGCACGTGCGTATCAACGGCGAGGCGGTGTCGGGCGCGCTGTTCGACTTCGCGCTGTTTCTCGCCAACAACCACCAGGCGCTCGCCCGTAGCGGCACCGGACCCTACCTCTATCTGCCGAAGATCGAGAGCCACCTCGAGGCGCGGCTGTGGAACGATGTATTCCTCGCCGCCCAGGACGCGCTCGGCATGCCGCGCGGCACCATCAAGGCGACGGTCCTCATCGAGACGATCCTCGCCGCCTTCGAGATGGACGAGATCCTCTACGAGCTGCGCGAGCACTCCGCCGGGCTCAACTGCGGGCGCTGGGACTACATCTTCAGCTTCATCAAGAAGTTCCGGAACCGGCCGGATTTCCTGCTGCCGGACCGCGCCAGCGTCACCATGGAGCGGCCCTTCCTCAAGTCCTACGTGGACCTCCTCATCCGCACCTGTCACCGCCGCGGCGCGCACGCCATGGGAGGCATGGCGGCGCAGATACCGATCCGCGACGACCCGGCAGCCAACGAAGCGGCCATGGCGCGCGTGCGCGCCGACAAGCTGCGCGAGGCGCGCGCCGGGCACGACGGAACCTGGATTGCGCATCCGGGGCTCGCGGCGATCGCGCGTGAGCCCTTCGATGCGTTGATGCGCGGCCCCAACCAGCTCGGGGTGCTGCGCGAGGACGTGCACGTCACGGCGGGCGACCTGGTGGCTGTCCCGGCGGGCGTGATCACCGAGGAGGGCCTGCGCAACTGCATCCGCGTGGGCGTGCAGTATCTCGAGTCCTGGCTGCGCGGCAACGGCTGCGTGCCGCTCTACAACCTCATGGAGGATGCGGCGACCGCCGAGATCTGCCGCGCACAGCTGTGGCAATGCCTGCGCCACGGTGCGCGCACCAGCGACGGGGCGGAGGTGACGGTCGAGCGCTTCGATCGGCTGCTGGATGCCGAGCTCGACCGCATCCACGGCGAGGTGGGAGCGAAGCGCCTCACCCAGGGCGTGTTCCCGACCGCCGCGCGGCTCTTCGAGCAGATGATCAAGTCCGAGGCCTTCGATGAGTTCCTGACCCTGCCGGCGTATGAGCTCTTGAGCTGAGCCCGACCCTTAACGGAGATGTCACCCCATGAGCGATAGCACCATCACGAGCCTGCCCCGTACGCTGCCCACCGCCGAGGAGCTGCGCCGCAGCTGGCGCGACAGTCCCCGCTGGCGCGGCGTGGAGCGCGGCTACGACGCCGCCGACGTGGTGCGCCTGCGCGGCACCATCCCCGTCGAGCACTCGATCGCGCGGCTGACCGCCGAGAAGCTGTGGCGCTACCTGAACGAGAAGCCGCTGGTGAACGCGCTCGGCGCGCTCACCGGCAACCAGGCCATGCAGCAGGTGAGGGCGGGGCTCGACGCGATCTACCTCTCGGGCTGGCAGGTGGCGGGCGATGCCAATCTCGCCGGCGAGATGTACCCCGACCAGTCGCTCTATCCGGCGGACTCCGTGCCCGCGGTAGTGCGCCGGATCAACAACACCCTGCGCCGCGCCGACGAGATCCATCATGCCGAGGGCGATGACTCGATCGACTGGCTGAAGCCGATCGTCGCCGACGCCGAGGCCGGCTTCGGCGGCGTGCTGAACGCCTTCGAGCTCATGAAGCAGATGATCGACGCGGGCGCGGCCGGCGTGCATTTCGAGGACCAGCTGTCCTCCGCCAAGAAATGTGGCCACATGGGCGGCAAGGTGCTGGTGCCGACCCAGGAGGCGATCGCCAAGCTCGTGGCCGCGCGCCTCGCGGCCGACGTGTGCAACGTGCCCACCGTCCTCGTGGCGCGCACCGATGCCGAGGGCGCGACGCTCCTCACCTCGGATGTCGATGAGCGCGACCGACCCTTCATCGACGCGAGCAAGGGGCGCACCTCAGAGGGGTTCTTCAGCGTGAAGGCGGGCCTGTCCGCGGCGATCGCGCGCGGCTGCGCCTACGCGCCGTACGTGGACCTCGTGTGGTGCGAGACGGCCAAGCCCGATATCGAGGAGGCACGCGAGTTCGCGGAAGGCGTACACGCGCGCTATCCGGGCAAGCTCCTCGCCTACAACTGCTCGCCGTCCTTCAACTGGAGGAAGAAGCTCGACGACGCGACCATCGCGAAGTTCCAGCGCGAGCTTGCGGCCATGGGCTATCGCTTCCAGTTCATCACGCTGGCCGGCTTCCACGCGCTCAACTACTCGATGTTCGACCTGGCGCGCGCCTACAAGGCGCAGCAGATGACCGCCTACGTCGCCCTGCAGCAGGCGGAGTTCGCCGCCGAGAGCGCCGGCTACACGGCCACCAAGCACCAGCGCGAGGTCGGCGCCGGCTACTTCGACGCCGTCACTCAGACCGTGAGCGGCGGACAATCCTCGATCACGGCGCTCGCCGGCAGCACCGAGGAACAGCAGTTCGCTTCCGCGAAGCCGCAGCTCGAGAAGGCAGTGTGAGCGTCAGAAGCTGAACGACACGTCGAGCGACAGCAGGCTCTGGTCGCCCCCGGGGGTGCTGAACGCCAGGTATTCGAGGCGCACCAGCTCCGCGCCGAGCCCGAACTGCATGCCGGCGCCGTAGGCGAGGCGGGTGGCCGTGCCCGCGGCAACCACGGGAACCCCGTAGCCCACGGGACAGGAGGCGTACGGTGGGCAGATCGCCGCGTTGCTGATGCTGCTGTGAAGCCGCGACACTCCCAACTTACCGTAGAAGTCGAGGTTGGGCAGCGCCTGCGGCAGGTAGCCGACGGCGAACGCCGCCGCCGCGTTCGCGGTGGCTTGCTGCGCGGTGTAGCCCGCAACCACGTCGCGGCTGCCGAGGTTCGCGTAGTCGAGCTCCGCCGCGAGCATCTGCACGGGCCGCCAGCCGAGGAATACCTTCCAGCCGAGCGGGTGCTGCACCACATCGACCGCAGCGAACGAGTGCTGCACGGTGGCGTAGCCGAGCCCCGTACCGAGGTACAGATCGAGCGGGTCGGCCACCGCTGGCGCGCTGCAGAGCGCTGCGCAGGTCCCGAGCAAGCAGATCGATCGCATGTCCGACGGCCAACGCTGCGGGGTGCCCGCGGCCGACAGCCGGCGCCAGTCCGGCACCGCCGGCCTACTTGGCCGTCGGCATGGTGAACTCGGGGCCCTTCGGCGTCGCTTCCGGCCAGCGCTCCATGATGGACTTCTGCCGGGTGTAGAAGCGCACCCCTTCCTCGCCGTAGGCATGGGTGTCGCCGTAGAGGCTCCCTTTCCACCCGCCGAAGCCATGCCAGGCCATGGGGACGGGGATCGGCACGTTGATGCCCACCATGCCGACCTGGATGCGCCGCCCGAACTCGCGCGCGACGTGACCGTCGCGCGTGTAGCAGGCGACGCCGTTGGCGAGCGGGTGCGAGTTGACGAGCTCGACCGCGGCGGCGAAGTCCGGCACGCGCACGCACACGAGCACCGGGCCGAAGATCTCCTCCTGGTAGATGCGCATCTCGCGCGTCACGCGGTCGAAGAGCGTCGGGCCGAGCCAGAAGCCACGCTCGAGGCCTGCGATGGTGAAGGGGCGGCCGCTCGCGGCATCGATGCGGCCGTCGACTACGAGCTCGGCGCCCGCCGCGGCGCCGTCGGCGATGTAGCCGCGGATGCGCTCGAGCGCCTGAGCATTGATCACCGGGCCCATCTCCGCCCGCGGCTCCATGCCGTCGCCGACGCGCAGCGCCCGCGCGCGTCCGGCGAGCGCCGAAACCACCCGGTCGGCAACCTCGCCGACCAGTACCGCGACCGAGACCGCCATGCAGCGCTCGCCGGCCGAGCCGTAGGCCGCGCCGGTCAGCGCATCGACCGCCTGCTCGAGGTCGGCGTCCGGCATCACCACCATGTGGTTCTTGGCGCCGCCGAGCGCCTGCACCCGCTTGCCGGACTGCGCGCCGCGCGTGTAGATCGAGTGCGCGACCGGCGAGGAGCCGACGAAGCTCACCGCCTTGACGTCGGGATCGCCGAGCAGGGCGTCCACGGCCTCCTTGTCGCCCTGCACGACGTTGAATACGCCGGGCGGCAGTCCCGCCTCGGCCAGGAGCTGCGCCATCACCACCGAGGCCGAGGGGTCGCGCTCGCTCGGCTTGAGCACGAAAGAGTTGCCGCAGGCGATGGCGAGCGGAAACATCCAGCACGGCACCATGCAGGGGAAGTTGAAGGGCGTGATCCCGGCGACGACCCCGAGCGGCTGGCGCAAGGTCCAGTTGTCGATGCCGGTCGACACCTGATCGGTGAAGTCGCCCTTCAAGAGCTGCGGAATGCCGCACGCGAACTCGACGATCTCGATGCCGCGGGTGACCTCGCCCTGCGCGTCCGCGAACACCTTGCCGTGCTCGCTGGTGATGAGCGCTGCGAGCGCGTCGCGTCGCTCGTTGAGGAGCTGCAGGAAACGCGCCAGCACGCGTGCCCGCCGCACCGGCGGGGTGTCCGCCCAGGCGGGCCACGCAGCGCGCGCGCTCATCACCGCGGCGCGGACCTCATCGGCCGTGGCGAGGGCAACGCGGCGCGTCACCTTGCCGGTGGCTGGATTGCACATCTCGAGCTGCGGGCCCGTGCCATGCGCGGCCCGCCCGCCGATCCAGTGCGGCACCGTGTCGAGCGCGGCGGGGGTGGGGAGAACCGAAACGGCCATGCTTCGAATGATAGACCACGCGCGGCGCGCGTGCGCATACTCGCGCCGGCCATGACGACGCAGGTGCTGTTTCCAACGTTGGTCTACACCGGCCGGCTGCGCGGCCGCGGCTGGCGGGCACTCAATGCGCGGCTGCTGCGAGAGTGCCGGCAGCTGCGTGCGGACGATGCGTCCGGGCGACGCTGGTCGGCACGCAACTACCCCGGCGGCTACACCTCCTACGCTTCCGTCAACCGCATGCACCGGCTGTCGCCGACCTTCGCGGCGCTGGCGCGCGCGCTCGATGCGCGCGTGGCGCGTTTCGCCCGCACGCTCGCCTTCGACCTCACCGGACGGGCGCTGGCGATGACCGATTGCTGGGTGAACATCATGGGGCGCGGCGCCGCGCACGGGGCGCACCTGCATCCGCTCTCGACGATCAGCGGCACCTACTATGTCGCGACGCCGCCGCGCAGCGCGGGCCTGAAGTTCGAGGACCCGCGGCTCGAGCGCTACATGGCTGCTCCCCCGCGCCTCGCGCGCGCGCGCCGCGCACGAGCGCCGTGGGTGCTGGTCGCGGCGCGCACCGGTGGAGTCGTGCTGTTCGAGAGTTGGTTGCGGCACGAGGTGCCCGCCAACGACTCCGCCGCGGAGCGCGTCAGCATCAGCTTCAACTACAGTTGGTTTTAGCGCGCGCTCAGCGGGTCAACCCCCGCAGTCAGCGCGCGTTGCATCGCATGAAAGTCGGCGCCCCTTATGCTGCGGTGGAATCGCGATTCAGGAATGGTTCAGCATCGGGCGGTCAAGGTCTGAAACGAAGGAGAGCTGTCATGCGCAATCTCGTCCGCGGCCTCATTGCTGCATTGCTCCTCGCGATCCTGCCGGTGGCATCGCAGGCGGGAGTCTTCGTTTCGGTCACCATCGCGCCTCCGGTGCTGCCGGTGTACGTGCAACCGCCGATTCCCGGCCCAGGCTACATTTGGACGCCGGGCTACTGGGCCTGGGACGGCAGCTACTACTGGGTGCCGGGCACTTGGCTGCTGGCGCCCGTGGGGCTCCTGTGGACGCCCGGATACTGGGGTTGGTCGGGCGGGGTCTATCTGTGGCACGCGGGCTACTGGGGTCCGCACGTCGGCTTCTACGGCGGCGTGAACTACGGCTTCGGCTACGGCGGCGTCGGCTTCGTCGGCGGCGAGTGGCGCGGCGGGCAGCTCTACTACAACCGCGCCATCACCAACGTCGGCACGACCAACATCACCAATGTGTACAACCGCACGGTGGTCAACAACGTCACCGTCAATCACGTGAGCTACAACGGCGGCGCGGGCGGCATCGTGGCGCAGCCGAACGCGGCCGAGATGGCCGCCGAGCACGAGCAGCACCAGGGAGCCATTCAGGCGCAGATCCAGCACCAAACGATGGCCGCGCACAACAACGCGATGCGGGCCTCGTTCAACGGCGGCCATCCGTCGATCGCAGCGACTGCCCACGCAGGGGTCTTCGCGGGCGCCGGCGTGGTCGCGGCCCATGGGGCCGCGGCGACTCATGTGGCCGCGACCCACGGCGGCACCTATCCGCAGGCCGCTCACTCGCAGACTCACGGCGGGCCGTATCCCCAGGGTGGGGGCTACTCGCAGAACCGCGGCGGCTCCCCGCAGCCGCAGGGCGGAGGCTCGCAGTCACACCCCGGCGGTTATCCGCAGCCCCGCGGACAGCCCGGCGGGCGTCCCGAGCCGGGGCACGCTCAGGGCCGTGGCAATGAGCGGCCCGAGGGGCGCGAGGAGCATCCGCCGCACTAGCGCCGGCGCGAGGCGTGGCGGTGACTGAAGGACTGACCACTCATTGATTCAACGAGTCGAGTCGCAGGGAGAGACACATGTCCAGTACAAAGTTGCGTTCTTCTGTGTGCCTGGCCGCGGTCGTCCTCGCGATGTCGGGAACGGCATTCGCCGCAAACATTCAGCAGGCGCTCTCGGACACGCAAGCCGCGCAGAATGCGCTCGAGGCCGCGCAGGCGGCGGAAGCGAGGTCGCACAGCCTGCTGCAGGCCGCGCACCAGGAGCGGGTCCGAGCCCTGCAGGATCAGGCGCACGCCAACGCCGACCTGCAGCGAGCCTATGCTGCGCGCGCCGCGGCGGCCAAGGACGCGAGGCAAGCTGCCGCCGACCGCAACGCCGCAACGGCGGCGCAGGCGCTGGCGGCGGCCGATACGCAACGGGCCAACTCGGAGAACACCTACGCTTCCGCCGAAGCCGCCTACCAGCAGGCCGCCGAGAAGCTGGCGGCGGCGGAGCAGAAAGCAGCGCGGGCGCGGCTCGCGGCAAAAACCATTGCTGACAAGGCGGCTCTCGCGAGCTGGGCGCAGGCCGTCCACGACCAGCAGGCGGCGGATGCGGCTTATGCGCGGGCCGCCGCCGATTTCAAAGCCGCGACCGAGGCGAAGGCCGGCGCTGAGAACAGGATTGCAGATGCCGAGGCCATCCTGAACGGGCCGAATTCCTCCATTGCGCAGCTCAATGCCGCAGCAGGGCAGATTACCGCGGCCAACGCGGACCTCAAGAAGGCGGCCGGCGATCAGGCTGCTGCTGCGGCCGCACGCGCCAAGGCGAGCAACGATGAGCTGGCGGCCTTCAGACGCGTGCTGGTCGCTTATCGTGCCATTCAGGCGGCCAACAAGGACGCGCGCCTGGCCCAGTTCGACGGGCAGGTAACCGCGGCGGCGGAGGCCGCCGCGAACGCCGACGCTGCGCGCGCTCAGGCCGCCGACGCCGCGGCAGGGGCCAATCGCGCCGCGGCCGAGAGAGCGGTGGCCTCGATCGATGCCGATCAGGCAGCGGCGGCTGCCCTCACGGGCGCTGCGGCCGCCGGCAAGAGAGCTTTCCACGCCGATCTGGTTGCAGCATGGCGGGCGCGCGCCGCGGCGGGCGCCTTGAACGCAAAGGCGGAGGCTTCAGTCGCGGCCGCTGCCAGTGCCCTGTCCCAGGCCGCGGCCTCGAGGGCGCAAGCCGTAGCGGATCTGAGGAACGCGGCAGCGCTGGCCTAGTTCGGGCGCGGCTAGAGCACGCGGCGCAACCACTGCGCGATGTCGGCGACCTCCGCGGGAGAGACGCTGTGCGGCATCGCATAGGTATGCCACTCCACCGGGTAGCCCGCCGCTTCGAGCGCGGTGCGTGCCTGCTCGCCGAGCGCTGGCGCGATGATCGGATCCTGAAGGCCGTGCGCGAGGAAGATCGGAGTCGCCTGATTCGCCGTGCTGCGTTCGGCCCCGAGGCGCCCGGCGAGCAGCAGGTAACAGGACAGCCCCATGATCCCGGCGAGCTTCTCGCCGTAGCGGGTGCCGGCGAACAGCGCGAGCCCCCCGCCCTGGGAGAAGCCGGCGAGCACGATGCGCCCGCTCGCGATGCCGCGGGAATTCTCGCGGCGGATCAGCGCCTCGACCGCCGCCTGTGAAGCGCGGATCCCGGCCTCGTCCTCGGGGCCGCGGCGCTCGAGGCTCACGATGTCGTACCAGGCCCGCATGGCAAAGCCGCCGTTCAGCGTGACCGGCCGAATCGGGGCATGCGGGAACACGAAGCGCAGCGCGCGCTCGCCGGGGCGGACCAGCTCGGGCACGATGGGCTCGAAATCATGCCCATCCGCACCGAGTCCGTGCAGCCAGATCACCGCCGCCGTCGGCTTGGCACCCGTCTCGACCTCGACCGCCTCGCGTGACACCGACGCCCCCCGATTCCGCTGCTAAGGCACAGGGATGTGCCCGCCGCCGCAGGCGGCCGCGAGCATCGCGACATGATGTCCGATGCGAGCGTCATACTAGAGCACGGCGCGCGCACGCGGTACCGAACGCGGAAGGCGCGCCATGAGTGCGCGCCGGCGGCGCCGCCGCCGCTGGCTTCTCCGGCCCGGGGCACGCACCCGGCGGCGCTGGCTGCGGGCGTTCCGCCGTGCGCCGCGCCCCATGCAGCTCACGATCGTGCTCGCCGCGCTCGCACTGCTGGCGCTTGCCGTCAACGGCATGTACCAGCTGCTGCGCAAGCCCACTGAGCTTTTCTTTCCCGTGAGCGGCGCGCTCTACAAGACCCCGGCCGAGACCTGGCGCGATTACGCGCCGCTCTTTCGCCGCTACTCGACCGCGGCCATCGCGCCCGAGCTGCTCGCCGCGCTCGCCCAGGTGGAGGGATCGGGCAATCCGCTGGTGCGCACCTACTGGCGCTGGTCGTGGGCGCCGAAGCTCTCCGAGGTGTACCGGCCCGCCTCGAGCGCCGTCGGCATGTACCAGATCACCGACGGCACCTTCGAGGTGGCGCGGCACTACTGCATCCACCACCACGTGCTGACGCGTACGGGTCCGTGGAACGACTTCGGCTCGTGCTGGTTCAGCGGACTGTACCTGCGCGTGCTGCCGGGCGATGCCGTGGAGCTCACCGCGGCCTACCTCGACCTCGAGGTCGCCGCGATCCTCCCGCAACGCCGCGCCCACGCCGCGCCCGCCGAGCTCCGCCACGTGGCGGCCGTGGTGCACCTGTGCGGCGCCGGTGCGGCGCAAGCCTATGCGCGGCGCGGCCTGCGTTTCAGCGAGGGCGAGCGCTGCGGCGATCACGACCCGCGGGCCTATCTCGCCCGGATCGATGCCATGTACGCGGTATTCGAGCGCCTGGCGGCTGCCGACGCCCCTCAGTGATGGTGGCCGCCCGCTCCGTGCACGTGCCCGTGGGTGAGCTCTTCCTCGGTTGCGGCGCGCACCGCGGTGATCTCGACGTCGAAGTTGAGATTCTGCCCGGCGAGCGGGTGGTTGCCATCGAGCGTGACCAGGTCGCCGGCAATACGGGTCACGGTCACCGCCTGGTGAGCGGCCTGCAGGCGCAATCCGACTCTCAGATTGGCGATGCCCTTCAGAGCGCGCCGCGGCACCTTCTGCACCAGGGCACGGTCGTACTCGCCGTAGCCTTCGGCGGCGGGAACGCGCACCTTGAGGCGGTCGCCGACGTTCTTGCCCGCCAGCTCGCGCTCGAGCCCGGGAATTATGTTGCCGTGCCCGTGCAGATAGGCGAGGGGCTCGCCGCCGGCCGAGCTGTCGATCACCTTGTCGCTATCGTCCTTGAGCGTGTAATGAATGGTTACGACGTCGTTGTGCGCGATGGCCATGGTGCGTTCCGGCGCGAAAAGCTGCGCAAGCTGGGCCGCGCAGAATACCATTAGCGCCCGGCTCCTACCGCCCGCCCATGCGAGGCGCGGGCTCGAATGTGAAAGGCCGTCATGAGACTCGCCCGATTGCTGTTCGTAGCCGCCGCGACCGTGATGACGACACTCGCGGCCGCCGCAACCAAGGAAGCAGGAACCACCGCAATGGCCCCCGACAACCCGTTCGCGCACCCGAGCCCGCTGCCCTTCGAGATGCCGCCCTTCGACAGGATCCACGACGCCGATTACGCGCCCGCCTTCGAGGCCGGCATGCGCGAGCAGCTGCAAGAGGCGGGGAGAATCGCGCACGACCCGAAGCCCGCGACCTTCGAGAACACGATCGTCGCCCTCGAGCGCTCCGGGCGGCTGCTCGACCGGGTCGCCACGGTGTTCTTCAACCTGAACTCCTGCAACACCGATCCGAGGATGGAGGAGATCGATACCGCGATGGCGCCGAAGCTCGCCGCCCACCACGACGCGATCTTCCTCGATGCGGCGCTGTGGGCGCGGGTCGATGCGCTCTACGGGCGGCGCACGAGCCTCGGGCTCGATCCCGAATCGCTGCAGCTCCTGACGCGTTACCACGTCCAGTTCGTGCGCGCCGGCGCGCAGCTCTCGGCCGCGGATCAGAAGCGGCTGCGGGCGATCAACGAGGAGATCTCGACGCTCACCACGCGTTTCCGGCAGAACGTGCTGAAAGCCACCGCCGACGGCGCCGTGGTGGTCGATAAGGCCGCCGATCTCGACGGCCTGACACCGGTGCAGATCGGGGCGGCGGCGCGGGCGGCCGCGGACCGGGGACTCAAGGACAAGTGGGTCATCGCGCTGCAGAACACCACCAACCAGCCGATCCTCGCGAGCCTCACCAACCGCGACCTGCGCGAGCGCATCTACCGTGCCTCCATCGGGCGCGACCTCTCCGGGGCGACCGACAACCGCGAAGTGATCGCGCAGCTCGTGAAGCTGCGCGCCGAGCGCGCCACGCTCCTCGGCTATCCCGATCACGCCGCCTACGTGCTGGAGGACGAGTCCGCCGGCAACCCCGCCGCGGTCGCTGACATGATCCGGCAGGTGGCCCCGGCGGCCTTGAAGCGCGCGCGTGAGGAGGCTGCCGAGATCCAGAAGCTCATCGACAGCCAAGCCGCCGCGCGCGGGCTGCCGTCGTTCACGCTCGAGCCCTGGGACTGGTTCTTCTATTCCGAGCAGGTGCGCAAGGCGCACTACGACTTCGACCAGGCGCAGGTGGCGCCGTACTTCGAGCTCGAGCGCGTGATGCGCGACGGCCTGTTCTACGCCGCGCACGAGCTCTACGGGCTCAGCTTCAGGGAACGCAAGGACCTGCCGGTCTACCAGCCCGACGTGCGCGTGTTCGAGGTCGCGGACGCCGACGGCCAGCCGCTCGCGCTCTTCATCGCCGACTACTTCGCGCGCGACAACAAGCAGGGCGGGGCGTGGATGAGCAGCTACGTATCGCAGTCGAAGTTGCTCGGCCAGCGGCCCGTGGTCGCCAACCATCTCAACATCCCAAAGCCCCAGGCGGGGCAGCCGGTGCTGCTGACCTTCGATGAGGTCACGGGCATGTTCCACGAGTTCGGCCACGCCATTCACGGCATGCTCTCGAACGTGCGCTATCCGCTGCTGTCCGGCACCTCCGTGCCGCGCGACTTCGTCGAGTACCCGTCGCAGTACAACGAGATGTGGGCGCGCGAGCCTCAGGTGGTCGCCCACTATGCGAACGACTACCGCAGCGGCGCGCCGATGCCACCGGAGCTGCTCGCCAAGGTGCTGGCGGCGCAGAAGTTCAACCAGGGCTACGCAACGCTCGAGTACCTCGAGGCGGCGCAGATCGATCTCGCCTGGCACCTGATCGATGGGGCCCAGGCGCCGGCGGCCGCGGCCGTGCCGGGCTTCGAGGCGGCATCGCTCGAGGACGCCGGCCTCGAGTACCCGCCGGTCCAGCCACGCTATCACTCGGCCTACTTCTCGCACATCTTTGCCGGCGGCTACTCCGCGGGCTATTACGCCTACCTCTGGAGCGAGGTGCTGGCGCGCGACACCGGCCAGTGGTTCCACGCCCACGGCGGACTGACGCGCGCGAACGGCGACACGCTGCGCCGCATGGTGCTGTCGCGCGGGCGCACCGAGGACCCGCAGGTGCTGTTCCGCAACTTCTACGGGCGCGCGCCCGACATCGCCCCGCTGCTCGAATACCGGGGGCTCGCGGGCGGGGGCTGAGGCGCCCGCCTCTTCAGGGAGCGCCCGCGCGGCGCGCGCGGTCTATGCCGGCGACCAGGTGGCGGAAACATTCGAGCATCGGCAGCGTGAGCCGCAGTTGCACCGCGCGCTCGAGGGCGTAGCCGAGCGTCTCATTCACCTCGAGGGGCCGCCCGGCGAGCAGGTCCTGGAGCGAGGACATGCGGTGCTGCGGGGCGCTCGCGCGGTACTCACGCCCCTTGCCGAGGACCGTCTCGACGGCCGCGCTCTCCGGCAGCGAGCACAGGCTCGCCGCGGGCAGCACCGCGCGATCGCTCAAGCGGATGCCGAGCGCGCCCGCGAGCGCCCCGACGTCGCGCACCAGCCGCACCAGGACGAGCGCCGCGTCGGGATCGGAAAGGTATTTCCAGGTCTCCGCGCGCGTGGTCACCGAGAGGGCCATGAGCCCCACCCAGGCGCAGAACTTCGACCACTCGAGCGTCACGATCTCGCGGGTTGCCGCGGCGCGCACCCCCGAGGCGTCGATCGTCGCGGCGAGATCGCGGGCGCGGGCGCTCTCGCTGCCGTCGAGCTCGCCGATCATGATGTTGACATTGCGGGTGAAGAGCACCTCCCCGCCGGGGAGCAGCTCGCCGCTCGTGTCGGCGAGTGCGCCGAGCACATGCGCAGCGCCGAAGGCCTGCGCGAGCAGCTCGTTCTTCAGCGGCCCGTTCTGGATCGAGAGCGTCACGCCGAACTCGGCATCCTTGAGCGCCGCGAGCGCCTCGGCCGTGCCGGGCGTCTTGGTGGCGACGATGAGCGCGCCGGCGCTCGTGAGCGCTGCGGGATTGCGCACCGTATGCACGGGAGTCGTGAACTCGGCCAGCCCGCGGATCGTGAGGCCGTGCCGCTCGAGCGCCTCGGCCCGCGCCCCGCGCGCGAGCATGGCGACCCGGTGCCCGGCGCGGGCGAGGTGCGCCCCCACGATCGAGCCCATGGCGCCGGCGCCGAGGATCGCGAAGTCGAACTCGCTCATGTGGGTGCCGCGCCGGTCGCTACAGCGCCTCGGCGATGTCCTGCATGAGGCCGAGGTCCCGCGGTTTGGTCTCGGGCGGATAGCGCTTGAGCACCCGGCCATCGCGGGAGATGAGGAACTTCTCGAAATTCCAGCTGATGTCGCCGGCGATGCCGGTCTCGGGCGAGGTGAGGAAGGCGTACACGGGGTGGCGGTTGGCGCCGTTCACTTCGAGCTTGGCGCTCATCGGGAAGCTCACCTCGTAGCTCGAGCGGCAGAAGGCGGCGATCTCGGCCTCGCTGCCCGGCTCCTGCGCGCCGAACTGGTTGCAGGGGAAGCCGACCACGGTGAAGCGCTCGGCGCTGAGCTCGCGATGCAGCTCCTCGAGGGCGGCATATTGGGGTGTCAGGCCGCAGCGGCTCGCCACGTTGACCGCCAGTGTCACGTGGCCGCGCAGTGCGCCCAGGAGGTCCGGCGCGCCATCGATCTTGCGCACCGCGATGTCGTAAAAGCCGCTCATGCACCGCTCCGGGACGGCCGGTGAGCCGGGAGCTTTTACGATACACCACCCGCGGGCTTAACATCCGCGGGAGGTAAGTCCGCGGGGGACGTCCATGGCTTCCGAGCTCAGCAAGGCCGAGACCGCCAAGGTGCTCGACACCCTCAATCGCATCCTCGAGCTCGAGCTTGCGGGCCTGGTGCGCTACCTGCATTACAGCTTCATGATCTTCGGGCACAACCGTATCCCGATCGTCGCCTGGCTGCGCAGCCAGGCGGACGAGTCGCAGGCACA
>JASHQW010000341.1 GCA_030038875.1 Gammaproteobacteria bacterium
CGAGGCGTTCGAGGCACACGCGGTAGGCTACCTGCTGAAGCCGGTGCGCAAGGAGCAGCTCGCCGCCTCGCTGGCGCGCGCCGGACGGCTCACGCGCGCGCAGTTGCAGAAGCTCGCCACCGCCCGCGAGTCACGCCGCAGTCACATCGCCGCGCGCCGCCGCGAGGGCGTGCGGCTCATCCCGATCGAGGAGGTGCAGTACTTCCTCGCCGACCAGAAGTACACCACCGTGCAGCACCTCAAGGGCGAGGACCTGATCGAGGACTCCCTGCGGCTGCTCGAGAGCGAATTCGGGCCGGCCTTCGTGCGCATTCACCGCAACGCGCTGGTGGGCACGAGATACCTCGAGCGCATCGAGCGCAGCGCCGAGGGCGCGTACCTCGTGCGGCTGCGCGGCTGCGAGGCGCCGCTGCAGGTCAGCCGCCGCATGGCGGCGGAGCTCAAGGAGCGCTTCAGGATCTGAGCGCACCCGCACCGGCCGGGCGCGGCGCTCACTTTCCGATCGGCAGAAGCCCCTTCTCCACCAGCACGGGCGGATGGCGGTGATGCGTCCCCTGCTCCCAGGAATAGGCGTAGCCGAGCAGGTCGCCGTCCCGGAAGGGTCGCCCCGAGAATTCCATGCCGAAGGGCAGTCCGCTCTCGTAGAAACCGCCGACCACGACCACGGCGGGAACCCCCAGCTGGTTGACCCAGCTGGTCGCCGAATGCGGCCCGTCGGAAACCTTACCGTCCTGCGGCATGGTCTCATCGACCGGCGGCATCTGTGAGGAAGGATAGACGTAGCCGTCGAGGTGCAGCCGCTCCATCGTGTCGAGGTAGTCCTTGAGCACACGCCGGCGCGGACCGTGGAAGTTGCGCTCGGCCTCCGGATCCGTCTCCAGCGTGCGCTGGTTGATCTTGATGTCTCCGTAGAGGAACTCCGCCTTGCCCGGCTCGGTGCCGATCATGGGCGCACCGAGCGGCGCGCCCATGACGCGCTGATAGTCGGCGGCCGAGTGGTACTCCGCCGGGCCGAAATCCTTCAGGAACAGATCCGTGCCCTCGCGGCCGTACGGATAGGTGGCGATCCGCCAGGCGCTGCGGGCAAAACTTTCCGGCAGCACCGAGTCGTCCATGACCACCGTGGCGCCGAGCGCGCGCAGCTCCTCGATCGCCTTCATGAAGGCGGCGCGCGTACGCGGATCGAGCGGCCATGCTTCCTCGTCGGCATGCTTCGCCGCCGCGCCGTCCGGCACCACTGCGGGTGTGCCGCGGAACGGGATGCCGATGCCTTCGAGAATGAATGCCGGGACGCCCAAACGCTTGCCCTTGAGCGCGTCGCTCTTGAGATATTGCGTGTACGGCCCGGGCTGCGCCCTAGCCGCCGACCCCTGGGTGGCCGGATCGAGCGGGTCCTCGCCCGCCATCACACCGAGCGCGATCGCGGCGTCGGTGACGTTGCGGGCGATGGGCCCGGTGTTGTCGAGCAGCCAGTCGAGCGGCGCGATCCCCGCGATGCTCACGAGCCCGCGGGTCGGGAACACGCCGATGAGGGCGCTGGTGCCGGACGGCATGCGGATCGAGTTGCCGGTGTCGGTGCCGTTGCCGAGCACGGCCATATTGCCCGTCACGGCCGTCACCGTCCCTCCCGAGGAGCCGCCGGGCGAGAAGCGCACATCGTAGGCGTTGCCGGTCCGGCCGAAGGAGCTGCTGCGCGTGGTATCGGAGTTCGCGAAGTCCGGCATGTTGCTATGGCCGAGGATGATCGCCCCCGCCGCGCGCAGCCGCGTCACGATCGTGGCATCGCGCGGTGCCGTGAGCTCGTGGCCGGGAACGACGAAGCCTTCCCAGCCATTGGTCGTCACCTTGCCCCCGATGCTGGTATTGGCCTTGATGACGATCGGCACTCCCCACAGCGGGCCGTGCGGCGCGCCCGCCTCGCGGTCCTCGCGCGCCGCGGCGGCGCGCGCGTCGGCCTCGAACACCTGCTCGAGCGGTCTGTAGACACCGTTGTAGCGCGCGATGCGCGTCAGATACCAGTCCACGACCTGCGAGACGGTGTAGCGGTGCTGCTCGTAGTAGCGGTGCAGCTGCGGGATGGTGACCTCCATCAGGTCCCGATCCATGCTCGTGCTGCCCGAAATTGGTGCAGGCGGTGCAGGCGGGCCCGCCGATGCGCCGAGTGCGACCGCGAACGTGCACGCAGCAATCGCCAGCTGAAGGATTCTCGTTTTCAACACCGGCGAGTCTCCCGCGCCAGAGGGCGGCAGAGCATAGTCGATCCGCTCAGGGGACGGGGAGCGTGTCGCGAATCTACAACGAGTGCGACGCCGCTTTCTCGCGCGGGATCCCCACGTATACTAAGCCCATAAACACCGATATCCCGCGAGCCCTGCTCGTTCGGGCGTGAGTGACAGGAAGGGGAGCCACGATGATTTCTGCAACACCAAGAGGAAGGATCGCGCAGGCGATCGCGATAGCACTGGGACTGGCGCTCGCCGAGAGCGGACACGCCCAGGTCCAGGCGCAAGCCCAGGCGAGCGGCCCCGCTGGAGATCAGCTCCAGGAGGTGGTCGTCACGGCGGAGAAGCGCACCAGTACCGTTCAGGACACGGGCGCCAGCATTACGGCGGTCTCGTCGCAGGAAATCGCCGACCGCGGAATCGTCGACTTCAACGCCCTCGCCCAGTCGGTCCCCGGCATCTCGATGCGCACGTCCGGCCCCGGGCAGACCGAGTTCGAGATGCGTGGACTGAACTCCGCCGGCGGCAACTCTTCGCAGGTCGGCTTCTACCTCGACGAGACGCCGCTGTCGTCACCGGCCTCGGCGCAGCTCGGCAAGGAGGAGATCGATCCAACGCTCTATGATCTCGGCCGAGTCGAGGTGCTGCGTGGCCCGCAGGGGACTCTCTACGGCTCGAGCTCCATGGGCGGCGCCGTCAAGCTGGTGCTCAATCAACCGCAGCTCGGCGCCTTCGCGGCCTCGGGTGAGGTCGATACGGGCTACACAGGCTCCGGCGGCAGCTTCAACCAGAAAGTCAACGGCATGATCAACCTGCCGATCGGCGACGACCTGGCGATCCGCTTCGTCGGATCGGAGCTCTCCGACAGCGGCTGGATCAAGCGCATCGTCTTCCAGGACGGGCTCCCGACCGATACGGGGAGCTTTGCCTCGGGAACCAGTGCGAGGCCGGCCAATTTCTACACGTACCCGGTACTTGAGCAGATCGACGGCGCTAACACCACGACCATCGATTCGGCGCGTGTCATGCTGCTGTGGAAGCCGACGGACGCGCTCTCGGTCACGCCGATGCTGATGTACCAGTTGACTCGGCAGGCTGCCCCGGATGCGGTGGACGTGAACGGCAACCCGACCCACCCGACCGTGCCCGACACGCTCGCTCACTACGAGCCCTACGATTCGCCAGAGCCGCAGGAAGACAAGTTCACGCTCGGGAGCCTGAAGATCGAATATCAGGCGCAAGGCTTCACGGTCACCTCGGCCACGGCCATGTGGGGGCGCAACACACTCGTGTCGCAGGACAGCACCGAGGAGAACCAGGCCGCTCTCGCTAATGCCTTTGGTCCCGGCACCCTAGACCAATACGATTTCGGCTGCGGAGCGGCGGGCTGCGCGGTTGACCCGCTCGGCATCGGACCGTCGGGTCCGGCGCCCAACGGCCCGGCCGTAACCGAGAAGGACTATACGCGGCAGATCAGCGAGGAGCTGCGGCTGACCTCGACCGGCAGTGGGCCTTTCCAGTGGATCCTCGGCTACTTCTACCAGGACCTCTATTCCGAGTGGGATGAGTGGGCCCTCGCTCCGCAGGCGGCACCGATACTCGGCACGACCAATCTGTACGTGGACTACCAGCCGCAGGTCATCACACAGAACGCAGAGTTCGGCGAGGCCTCCTGGCAGTTCACCCCCGATCTGAAGGGCACGGTGGGGCTGCGCCACTACCACTACAGCCTCGGTCAGACAAACGAGGAATTCGGGGTGTTCACCGTGAATGGGGGTCTTGGCTTTCCTAACACGCCCTACTACACCGGCGACTCAAATGGCGCGAGCGGCACCGATCCGAAGTTCGACTTGAGCTGGAAGGTCGACCCGGACGTGCTGCTCTATGCCACGATCGCCAAGGGCTTTCGCCTGGGTGGTGCGAACCAGCCGATTCCGGTGGCTGAGCCAGTCAGCTGCGCGGCGCCCTTGGGCCCGCTTCAGGGCAACGAGGTCGCTCTGCAGGCCAAGGTTCTCAACACCTGCAATCCCAACATACTGTTGCAGGCGCCCGGCACCTTCTCCTCGGACTCGGTGTGGAGCTACGAGGTCGGCGAGAAATCGGAGCTCCTGGACAAGCACCTGATTCTCAACGTCTCGGCTTATTACGAGCGCTGGACCAACCCGCAGATCGCGACCAACCTCTCCGGATACGGCATCACCGTGAACGGCGCCGATGCGCGCATCTACGGGGTCGAGGCGGAGATGCAGGCGTTGCTCAGCCGCGAGTGGACCCTTGGGGTCAACGCCGGCTACACCAATGCCGAGTTCACCGCGGCCAGCGCCATCGCCGGTTACCCCAGCGGCTACAGCGTCCCCGACATCCCGGATTTCACGGCATCGGCGACGCTGCGCTGGAAGCACGAGCTGAGCAACGATCTCTCGCTGATCGGAACGCTTGAGGGCGATTACGTCGGCACGCGCACCGATGCGCCCTACGGCGAGTCCATCACGATCTATCCGTCGTCACCCTCTTACATCAACAACTACTTGCTGCATCTGCCGGCCTACGGGTTCCTCAATGCACGCCTCGGGTTTGCAGGCAATCAGTGGACCGCGTCGCTGTACGTGAACAACCTCACCAACAAGGAAGCGATACTCGATCCGCAGCCCCAGATCGACCTGCAGCTGAATGCCTTCGTGCGCTACCTCGTGAGTCGCCCGATCACCGCGGGACTCGATTTCACCTACAAGTTCCAGTAACGCAGGCAGCAACTCAAGGAGCGCCCGGCAGTGCGGGCGCTCCTTTTTTTTCGACCTCAGGGGCCCTCAGAGAATGTAGCGGCTCAGGTCCTCGTCCTTGACGAGCTTGCCTAAGTGATCGTCGACGTACTTCGCGTCGATCGTTACGCGGGCGTCGCCGTTAGCCCCGGCGGCGGAGTCGCCCTCCTGCGCCGCGGCCTCGTAGGAGACCGTCTCGAGGAGCCGCTCCATCACGGTGTGCAGCCGTCGCGCGCCGATGTTCTCGGTGCGCTCGTTGACCTCGAAGGCAATCTCGGCGATGCGGCGCACGCCGTCGGCGGCGAACTCGACCGCGACGCCCTCGGTCGCCATCAGCGCCTTGTACTGCGCGGTGAGGGAGGCATCGGGCTCAGTGAGGATGCGGACGAAGTCGCCGACTTTGAGCGAGTCGAGCTCGACCCGGATAGGGAGGCGTCCCTGGAGCTCGGGGATGAGGTCGGAAGGCTTCGAGAGGCTGAAGGCGCCCGAGGCGATGAACAGCACGTGGTCGGTCTTCACCGGGCCGTACTTGGTGGTCACCGTCGAGCCCTCGACCAGCGGCAGCAGATCGCGCTGCACGCCCTCGCGCGAGACGTCGGCGCCGATCGTCTCCTGGCGGCGCGTCACCTTGTCGATCTCGTCGATGAACACGATGCCATTCTGCTCGGCGTTGGCGAGCGCCTTGATCTTGAGCTCGTCCTCGTTGATGAGCTTGCCGGCCTCCTCGTCGGTGAGGATCGTCAGGGCCTCGCGCACCTTGACCTTACGGGTGCGGGTGCGGTTGCCGGAGAGATTCTGGAACATCGACTGCAGCTGCTGCTGCATCTCCTCCATGCCGGGCGGCGCCATGATCTCGACGCCCACCGGCACGGCGCGCACTTCGATCTCGATCTCGCGGTCGTCGAGCTCGTGCTCGCGCAGCATCTTGCGGAATTTCTGGCGCGTCTCGGAATCGCGCGCGTGGGCGGGCTCGTCGGTGGAGAAGCCCATCATGCGCGGCTTCGGCAGCAGCGCATCGAGCACGCGCTCCTCGGCGGCATCGAGCGCGCGCTCGCGCACCCTGGCCATCTCCTGCTCGCGGGTGATCTTCACGGCGACGTCGGCCAGCTCCTTGACGATCGAGTCGACGTCGCGGCCGACGTAGCCGACCTCGGTGAACTTGGTCGCCTCGACCTTGACAAAGGGGGCGTTGGCGAGCTTGGCGAGGCGCCGTGCGATCTCGGTCTTGCCGACGCCGGTCGGGCCGATCAAGAGGATGTTCTTCGGCGTGATCTCCTGGCGCAGCGGCTCCCCGACCTGCATGCGGCGCCAGCGGTTGCGCAGCGCGATGGCCACGGCGCGCTTGGCCGCGTCCTGGCCGACGATGTGCTTGTCGAGCTCCTGGACGATCTGCCGGGGCGTGAGTGCGGCGGACATATGCTTACTTCCACCCCCCGCCCCTGGCTGCGTTCAGCTCCTCGATGGTGATGCTGCGGTTGGTGTAGATGCAGATGTCGGCGGCGATGTCGAGCGAGCGCTCGACGATCTCGCGCGCGCCCAAGGTCGAGCCCGCGAGCAGGGCGCGCGCCGCGGCGAGCGCGTACTGGCCGCCCGAGCCGATCGCGGCGACGTCGTGATCGGGCTCGATCACGTCGCCGTTCCCCGAGATGATGAAGAGCTTCTCCGGATCGCCGACCAGCAGCAGCGCCTCGAGCCGCCGCAGGTAGCGGTCCGAGCGCCAGTCCTTGGCGAGCTCGATCGCGGCGCGCGTCAGATTGCCGTACTTCTCGAGCTTGCCCTCGAAGCGCTCGAAGAGCGTAAAGGCATCCGCGGTGCCGCCCGCGAACCCGGCGAGCACCTTGTCGCCGAAGAGCCGGCGCACCTTGCGGGCGTTGCCCTTCATGACGGTGTTGCCGAGCGTCACCTGGCCATCGCCCCCTAAGGCGACGGCGCCGTTGCGGCGAACGCCGAGGATGGTCGTGCCGTGGGGATTGAAGA
>JASHQW010000342.1 GCA_030038875.1 Gammaproteobacteria bacterium
TGGCGCTCGAGGCCCCGCTGCGTGGGCGCCACGCCACCGCCTTGATCTCGATCAGCAGGTGCGGGTGCGGGAGAGCCGCCACCGCCACGGTGGTACGTGCCGGCCCCTCGAAGCCAAAGAACTCGCCGTACACCTCGTTGTAGCCCTGGAAGTCGCCCATGCTGACAAGGAACGTGCTCACCTCGACCACGTCGGCGAGGCTCGCACCGGCGGCGGCGAGAATGTCGCGGATGTTCTCGATGACGCTGCGCGTCTGGGTGCGGATGTCGAGCCGCGGCCCCCCGTCGTCGCCGGGCTCGGCACCGGCGATCGAGTCGTCGGCGCGCCGTGCACTGGTACCGGATACGAAGATGAAGTCGCCGGCGCGGCGAAAGTGCGGGAAGGTGCCGCGCGGCCGCGCCTTGCCAGCGAGGACGCCGCTGTCGGGGATCGGGGCCACCGCCGCGGCGCCATCGTTCATCGGAGCAGTCTTACCGGCCCTCACAGCTTCACGCAGATGTTCATCGGCTCGGAGAAGAAGCCGAGCGAATGCATGCCGCCTTCGCGTCCGATGCCGGAAAGCTTCGCGCCGCCGAACGGGGTGCGGAGGTCCCGCAGGTACCAGTCGTTCACCCAGGTGATGCCGACTTCCATCTGGCGCGCCACGCGGTGGGCACGCTGCAGGTTCGAGGTCCACACGGCCGCGCACAACCCGTAGCGGGTGTCATTCGCCCTGCGCACCGCTTCCTCCTCGGAATCGAACGGCGCGACGTGGCACACCGGCCCGAAGATCTCTTCGCGCACGCAGCGCGCCTCTTCGCGCAAGCCGCGCACGATGGTCGGCTCGATGAACGCGCCCGCATCGCGCTCATCCCCGAGCTGCGGCACCCCTCCTCCGCAGACGATCTCCCCGCCCTCCTCGCGCGCCAGCCGGTAATAGGACAGCACCTTGTCGCGGTGCGCCCGCGAGATCAGGGGGCCCAGGTCGGCGCCCTCGTACGGGCCGCCGATCTTGAGCGCGCGCGCGCGCGCGGCGAGCGCTTCCACGAAGCGCTCGAAGATCGGGCGCTCGATGTACACGCGCTCGGAGCACAGGCACACCTGCCCGCAGTTGGAGAACACCGAGCGCATCGTGCCGGCCACGGCGGCCTCGAAATCCGCGTCGGCGAACACCAGGGCGGCGTTCTTGCCGCCGAGCTCGAAGGACAGTGCCTTCACCGTCGGCGCGGCGCTCCTCATGATGGCCGCTCCGGTCGCGGTCTCGCCGGTGAAAGCGATGGCCGCGACGTCGGGATGGCTGACCAGCGCCTCGCCGGTCGAGGCGGGCCCGAAGCCGTGCACCAGGTTGAATACGCCGGGCGGGATGCCCACCTCCTGCATGACCTGCGCGAGCAGCACCGCCGAGGATGGTGTCTCCTCGGAGGGCTTGGCGACCACGGTGTTCCCGCACACCAGCGCCGGCGCCACCTTCCAGGTGAGGAGCAGGAACGGAAAGTTCCACGGGGCGATCGCCGCCACCACACCGACGGGCTTGTGCACCGTGTAGTTGAGCGCACCGCGGCCGTCGGGGGTCGCCATCTCGTAGCATTCGGAGGCGCGTGCGAGCGCGAGATCGGCGTACGAGCGGAAATTGGCGGCGCCGCGCGGGATATCGAGCGACTTGGCCTGGGCCAGCATCTTGCCGGAATCGGCGATCTCGGCGGCGAGGAACTCCTCGAAGCGCTGCTCGATCCGGTCGGCCACTTTGCGCAGCAGCGCGCAGCGCTCCTGGAGCGTGAGGCGCGCCCACGGTCCGCGCAGCGCCGCACGCGCCGCCTGCACGGCGCGATCGACGAGCGCCGCGTCGGCCTCGGTGACCGTGGCAATCACGCGGCCGTTCACGGGGTTGGCGTTGGGAAAAGTCTGACCGGAGCTTACGAACTCACCGGCGACGTAACAGGGCAACTGCTGGCCCGCGAACGGGTACTGCTCGGCTGGGGTGGGGCTGCGCATTTGAGGCGCGATTCTAAAGAGTGCCTGGTACTAAAGAATAATCGTTTTTTATCCTTCCGGTATGCAGTTCCCCTATACCGGTACCAGCGCCCGTCGCATCACTTCCCGAGCAGCGCGCGCCGCCGTGCCAGGCTCTCCTCGCTCCAGACCTCGGCGCTCTTGTAGTACTCCCTCACCGCGCGCGCACCGGGCGGGATCACGACCCAGGGCTGCTTGGACTCCGTGAAGATGTGGATGTCGGGAGGAAAGGCGTCGGGGTTATCGAGCGTCCCGACGCGCACGAAGCGCAGCGCATCGCCCGCGCCGGCGTACGTGCTCCACACGGCGATGCGACACACCGGGCAACGGCTGATCTTCTGGCCCTTGCCGCTCGCGCTCGGCGTCAGCACGACCTCGGGGGCTCCCTCGAGGAGCGTCACGCGGTCCGCCTCGATCATGGCATTCAGCGCGAACGCGGCGCCCGTCTCGCGCTGGCACCAGCGGCAATGACAGCAATGCACGATGAGGGGCTTGCCCCGCATCGCGTAACGCAGCGCGCGGCACGTACAGCCGCCGCTCGCCAGAGACTCGCCTGCGCCTGCGTCGGTCATTCTGGGAAACGGCGCCGGCCCGCGATCAAGCGAACCTTTCATGTGCCGGTCCCCCTCGGTGAGAAATGAAAAGCCGCGGTATCGTAGCTCCTCGCGGCGCCCTACTCCATGTCCGGGTAGGGGCCCTTGCCCCCCGCGGCGATGAAGCGGTCGATGCGCGCCGTCAGCACCGGGAGCGGCACCGAGCCGAGCTCGAGCACCGCATCGTGGAAGGCGCGGATGTTGAAGCGCTCGCCGAGCGCTTTCTCGGCGCGTTCGCGTCCTTCGAGGATCGCGCGCTCGCCGAGGTAATAGGAGAGCGCCTGCCCCGGCCAGGCGATGTAGCGGTCGACCTCGGTGCCGATCTCGCGCTCGGGCAAGGCGGTGTACTCGCGCAGGTAGTCGAGCGCCTGCTCGCGCGTCCAGCCTTCGGCGTGCACGCCGGTATCGACCACGAGCCGTGCGGCCCGCCAGATCTGGTAGCCGAGCATGCCGAAGCGGTCGTAGGGCGTCTCGTACATACCCATCTCGTCGCCGAGCTTCTCGCAGTAGAGCGCCCAGCCCTCGCCGTAGGCGGAGATGTAGCTGTGGCGGCGGAACTCGGGCTGGCCCTGGTGCTCCATCGCGATCGGGATCTGGAAGGCGTGCCCCGGCGCCGACTCGTGCAGCGTGAGCGCGGCGAGGTTGTAGAGCGGGCGGCTCGGCAGGTCGTAGGTGTTGAGGAGATAGACACCCGGGCCGCCGCGGCCGGCGGTGTAGAAGGGCGCGAGGTCCTCCGGCACGGGCTTGATCGCAAAGCGTGCCCGCGGCAGGTAGCCGAAATAAGTCGACGCCTTGCCGTCGAACACCTTGGCGATCCACGCCGCACGCATCAAGAGCTCCTGCGGCGTCTTGGCATAGAAGCGTGGATCGGTGCGCAGGAACTTGAGGAACTCCGCAAAGTCGCCCGTGAAGCCGGTGGCCCGCATCTCATCGAGCATCGCGGCGTGCAGCCGCTCGACCTCCGCCACCCCGAGCCCATGGATCGCCTCCGGCTCCATGTCGAGCGTGGTGAACTCACGGATCTTGGCGCGGTAGTAATTCTTGCCGTCGGGGAGCGCTTCGGCGGCGAGCGTGGTGCGTGCCCCCGGCAGGTACTCGGTGCGCATGAACTGAAGGAGCTTCACATACGCCGGCTGCACCACGTCGCGGATGGTCGCGAGGCCTTGCGCGCGCAGCGCCGCCTGCCTCCCCGCGGCGATGCCCGGCATGTCCCGGAAGGGCGTATAGAAAAGGCTGCCTTCCGGGGTCGCGTTCGTGACCGCCGTGATCGAGGCATCGCGCCCTTCGAGCGTGACGCGCGGCGGCGTGAAGCCGCGCTTGAGGCCCGCGCGCATCTCGTCCATCTCTTCGCCGAAGTAGCGGGGAATGTCGCGCATCTGCGCGATCCAGTGCTCGTAGTCGGTCAGCGTCCGAAACGGCCGCCGTGCGGTGTAGCCGAGATCCGTCCAGAAGGCCGAGTCGGAGTTGGCCGGCATCTCGAAGTCGCGGAAGCGCTGATTGTCGATCAGCACCTCAAGCTGTGCGCGGTAGATGTCGTAGTTGACCTGCTCCTCGGGCGAGAGGTCGGCGGGCGCGAGCGCCTTTACCTTGCGCAAGGTGTCCTCCCAGTACACGCGCCGCTCCTGCTGCGAGGCCGGGTCGACCTTCGGCAGGTGATCGGCGAGCGGCTGGTTGCTGTCCTCGCCGCCCGGCAGCTGGTCCTTCCGCCAGCGCCACTCGGCCTCGTAGAGGGCGCGGAAGCGCTCGTCCGCCGCGTGCCGGCGTGACTCTTGCGAGCAGCCGCCGGCGAGCGCGGCGGGCAGCACGAGGAGCAGCAGCGCGGCGCTGCGGGGCCGGAAATCTCGCATGGCGTCTCCCTTTCAGGTCCCTTCAGAGGTGCGACAGCATACTGCAGGCGGTTGCGCGCGCCCCGCGCCCCAAGGTACAAGGGCTCACGCTATGTGGAGATCGATTGCCGCGGTGAGCTTGGGTTCGAGCCTCGGGGCGCTGCTGCGCTG
>JASHQW010000343.1 GCA_030038875.1 Gammaproteobacteria bacterium
AGAAGGTCTGCTACATCGGCTGCGGTGTGACGACCGGCATCGGTGCCGTCATCAACACCGCCAGGGTCGAGGCAGGCGCCAATGCCGTGGTGTTCGGCCTGGGCGGAATCGGCCTCAACGTCATCCAGGGCCTGCGGCTGGTCGGCGCCAACAAGATCATCGGCGTCGACATCAACCAGCGCCGCAAGGCGCTGGCAGAGCGCTTCGGCATGACTCACTTCGTGAACCCCAGGGAAGTGGGGGGCGATCTGGTGCAGCACCTCGTCGGCCTCACCGACGGCGGCGCCGACTACAGCTTCGAGTGCGTCGGCAACGTCGATCTGATGCGCCAGGCGCTCGAATGCTGCCACCGCGGCTGGGGCGTATCGGTCATCATCGGCGTCGCCGGCGCCGGCCAGGAGATCAAGACCCGGCCGTTTCAGCTGGTCACGGGGCGCGTATGGAAGGGGACAGCGTTCGGCGGTGCCCGTGGGCGCAGCGACGTGCCGAGGATCGTCGACTGGTACATGGACAAGAAGATCAACATCGACGATCTGATCACTCATGTGATGCCGCTCGAGAAGATCAACGACGCCTTCGATCTCATGCATCGGGGCGAGTCGATCCGCTCGGTGGTCACGTTCTGAGGGCGCGCCGGAGCTGAGTCCGCCTGACGCCCACCATCCAACAATAGCGAAACGCAGGAGACGCTCATGGCTACCAAGATTCATCCGGCCGTCGATGGCGGCGTGAAGCCCGGCAGGACCGATTTCGCCGGCGGGACACTCACCTGCCTGTGCACCTCCAACCCCGTGACCATCACGCTGAAGGGCAACACCGCCTTTAACCATGTGTGCGGCTGCACCAAGTGCTGGAAGCCCAAGGGGGCGCTGTTCTCCATGGTCGCCGTGATCGGTCGCGACAAGCTCGCCGTCAGCGCCAACGGCAACAAGCTCAAGATCGTCGACGAGAAGGCGCCGATCCAGCGCTACGCCTGCACCGGCTGCGGCGCGCACATGTACGGCCGCATCGAAAACAAGAACCATCCCTTCTACGGCTTTGACTTCGTGCACACCGAGCTCTCGAAGGACAGCGGCTGGTCGGCTCCGGAATTCGCCGCTTTCGTCTCCTCGATCATCGAGGCGGGCTTCCCGCCCGCGAAGATGGGCGAGGTGCGCGCGCGCTTGAAGGAGCTGAAGCTCGAGCCCTACGACTGCCTCTCGCCGGGCCTCATGGATCTGATCGCGACGCATTCTGCCAAGCAGAAGGGCACGCTGGCGGCGTGAACGGAGGCGGCCGGTGCGGCCGCCTGCGAGGACTTGACGGGGCGACGCGCCACCCAGGCGGGGCGCGCAAGGAGTGTGCTCGTGACCGATCGCCGACAATTCATCACGGCAGCGGGCGCGGTAATTGGCGCTTCCGTGGCGGCCTCGCTCGCGCGTATCGTCCCGGCCGCGGAGTCCGACAGCGCGGGCACGCCCGCGGCGCGGCTCGATGCGCTGTTCGACGTTTTCATGGACGAGCGATTCACCCGCCGCCCGCAGTTCCTCACCAGCCTCGGGCTCGACACCGGCAAGTGGGCGTGGGCCAGGTCCAAGCTCGGCGACGCCTCGCTCGCCGGTGTCGGGGAAGACAAGCGGCAGAGCGCCTCGCAGCTCAAGCGCCTCCAGGCCTTCGACCGCAACTCGGTGACCGGTGCCGACCGCGCCAATTACGACACCGTCATGTTCCAGCTGGTGACCGCGCAGCGCTACGCGCCGTTCGCGTACGGCGAGGGCGTGCGGCCGTACGTGGTGAGCCAGCTGACCGGACACTACCAGAGCGTGCCCACCTTCCTCGACCGCCAGCACCGCATCACGAACCAGGAGGATGCGGACGCTTATCTCGCACGCCTCAGGGCTTTCGCGGTGGTGCTCGATCAGGAGACCGAGCGCGTGCGCCACGATGCAGGGCTCAAGGTGATTCCTCCCGACTTCATCGTGGATCGCACGCTCGAGCAGATGCAGATCCTGCGCAGCGCCGCTCCCGCCGACTCGATCCTCTCGACCTCGATCGCAACGCGCACCCGGAAGCTCGGTCTCGCCGGCGACTGGGGCGCGGATGCCGCGCGCATCGTCGAGCAGGAGGTCTACCCGGCGCTCGACCGTCAGGCCGCGGCACTGAAGGACCTGCGGCCGCGGGCACAGCACGACGCGGGCGTCGGCCGCCTGCCGCAGGGTCACGAGCTCTACCAGGTGGCGCTGCGGGAAGGCACGACCACCGATATGACGGCCGATGAGGTGCACGAGCTGGGCCTCGCCCAGGCCAGGGATCTGACCGCGCGGATGGAGGTGATCCTCAAGGAGCAGGGGCTCACGAACGGCACCGTGGCCGACCGTGCCCAGGCCCTCGGCAAGGATCCCAAGTACCTCTATCCGAACACCGACGAAGGCCGACAGCAGATCCTCGACTACTGTAACGCCCTCATCAAGCAGCTGCAGCCGCATCTGCCCAAATACTTCCGGATCATGCCGAAGGCGCCGGTGGAGATCCGCCGCGTGCCCGCCTATACGGAAGCCGGGGCGCCCGGCGGTTACTACGAGCGGCCCCCGCTCGATGGCTCGCGCCCCGGGATCTTCAACATCAATCTGCGCGACACGAGCGAGCGGGCGCGCTGGCGGCTGCCGACGCTCGTCTATCACGAGTCCGAGCCCGGGCACCACTTCCAGCTGGCGCTGGTGCTCGAGATGCCGCAGCTGCCGCTGATCCGCAAGGCCGGCGGCGGCTTCTCGGCCAACACCGAGGGCTGGGCGGTGTACGCCGAGCAGCTGTGCGACGAGATGGGCATGTACGACTCCGACCCCCTCGGCCGGCTCGGGATGCTGCAGTCGCTGCTGTTCCGTGCGGCGCGCTGCGTCGTCGATACCGGCCTGCACGCCAAGGGCTGGAGCCGCGAGCGCGCGATCGATTACATGGTGGAGACCACCGGCGACCCTCGCAGCGGCATCACGACCGAAGTGGAGCGCTACTGCACCTGGCCGGGTCAGGCGACCAGCTACAAGGTCGGCCAGACCCGCTGGCTGAAGCTGCGTGCCGATGCCCGCGCGCGGCTCGGACCGAAGTTCGACATCCGCGACTTCCACGACGCGGGGCTCTCCGCCGCGCCCATGCCGCTCGCGGTGCTCGAGCGCGTGATCGACGACTGGGTGACGAGCCGTCTCAAAGGAGCGTGAGCGTGCGAATGCGGTGGCTGCTGAGCCTGCTCGGAGCGCTGTCCCTGGCCGCGCCGGCCGCCGCCTACCCCGCCTTCGAGGGCGACTATGTCATCCGCGACTTCAGGTTCGCCTCCGGGGAGTCGCTCACCGAGCTGCGCATCCACTACCGTACCTTCGGCGCCCCGCGTACCGAGCACGGCGTCGTGCGCAACGCGGTGCTCATCATGCATGGCACGGGCGGCAGCGGCGCGCAGTTCGTCAACTCGATCTTCGCCGGCGAGCTCTTCGGCCCGGGCCAGCCGCTCGATGCGACGCGCTTTTACATCGTGCTGCCGGACGGCATCGGCCACGGAAACTCGAGCAAGCCGAGCGACGGCCTGCACGCGCGTTTTCCGCACTATGGCTACACCGATATGGTGCGGGCCGACTACCTGCTGCTCACGCAGGGGCTCAAGGTGAATCACGCGCGCCTCGTCATGGGCACTTCCATGGGCGGCATGCACACCTGGGTGTGGGGCGAGCAGCATCCGGAGTTCATGGACGCACTGATGCCGCTCGCGAGCCTGCCGACGCAGATCTCCGGCCGTAACCGGGTATGGCGGCGCACCCTCATCGATGCGATCCGCAATGATCCGGCGTGGAAGGACGGGGAGTACGCGAGCGAGCCGCCCTCGCTCCGTACCGCGCTCGAGATGCTGTGGCTCGTGGGCAGCAATCCGGTGCTGCGGCAGGCGGAGGCGCCGACGCTCGCGCAGGCGGATCAGGTGATCGAGACTTACGTCGAGGAGAACCTGAAGACGCATGACGCCAACGATCTGCTGTACGCCGTCGAGGCCTCGCACGACTACGATCCGGGGCCGGGCCTCGAGAAGATCGAGGCGCCGCTGCTCGCCGTCAACTCCGCCGACGACCTGATCAATCCGCCGGAGCTCGGCATCCTCGAGCGGGAGATCAAGCGCGTGCCGCACGGCCGCGCCATCGTGATTCCCTACAGCGAGCGCACCCGCGGCCACGGTTCGCACACCGTCGCGGCGCTGTGGAAGGACCCGCTCGTCGAGCTCCTCAAGTCCCCCGAGCGCTGAGCGTCAGGCCCGGCGCACGTGCGCGGGCTTAAGCTCGCTCACCGAGTTGCAGCCCAGCATGCCGAGCACCCGATCGGTCTCGGTGCACAGCATCTCGAGCGCACGCGCGACGCCGGCTTCGCCGCCGGCGGCGAGGCCGTAGAGCGTCGGCCGCCCGATCATCACGGCCTCGGCGCCGAGCGCGAGCGCTTTGACGATGTCGGTGCCGCGGCGGAAGCCGCCGTCGATCACGATCGACAGCCGGCCACGCACCGCGGCCACGACCTCGGGGAGCACCTCGATCGCCGCCACGCAGTAGTCGAGCTGCCGCCCGCCGTGGTTGCTGAGCACGATCCCGTCGCAGCCCAGGGCGAGTGCGCGCTCGGCATCGCCTGCGCTCAGCACGCCCTTGATGAGGAGCTTGCCGCGCCAGAACTCCCGGATCCAGGCGATGTCGTCCCAGGTGATGGTCGCCTCGAACAGCCCGGGCAGTACGGTGCTGCCGCCCACCGCGCTCGCCTTGCCGGGCGGCAGGAACGACTCGACGTTGCGGAAGCGCG
This sequence comes from Gammaproteobacteria bacterium, assembly GCA_030038875.1. Classification (GTDB taxonomy): domain Bacteria; phylum Pseudomonadota; class Gammaproteobacteria; order Steroidobacterales; family Steroidobacteraceae; genus 13-2-20CM-66-19. Next base: position 4,795 of record JASHQW010000343.1, read on the forward strand.
GGATGCCGTGCCGGACCAGCATGTTGTAGAGCCAGCGCGGGTGGCGCAGCGTGTCGAGCGCGGCGCGCACGGTGGGCCGCCCCGGGGCGCTGAAGTTGCGCTGGTCCCATTCGCGGCTGCCGAAGACGTTGGCGTCGGTGGTGAACACCAGCGCCTCGTAGCCCGCGGCCGCGGCGCGCTGCAGGATGTCGCGCGCGATGGCGCGGTCCTTGAGGACGTAGAGCTGCATCCACAGGCGCCCGCGGGCGCGCGCCGCCACCTCCTCGAGCCGTGTGGTCGAGAGCGTGCTCAGCGTGAAGGGGATGTGGCGCCGCGCCGCGCTGCGCGCCAGCGCCAGGTCGCCGTCCGGGTGCAGCATGTTGTTGAGCCCGGTCGGGGCGATGATGAAGGGCGCGTCCGCCGGCGATCCCAGGATCGTGGTGC
>JASHQW010000344.1 GCA_030038875.1 Gammaproteobacteria bacterium
CGTGCCACCGCGGCGGTGAAACGCCGCGGCGCACGCCGCCGCCGGCGCTGATTCCTCGCTCCCCCGGGGTGCGCGGCCGCGCCTACAGCGCCGCGAGCAGCCGCTCGCCGAGCACGCTGCGGCGCCAGCCGCGCAGCAGCGGGCTGTCGCGCCGCCCGTCGGCGAGCAGCTCGAGCTCGCGCCGCGTCGCGAGCACCTCCGGGACGAGCTCGAGCTCGGCGGCGACCGCCTGACTGATCCCACCGAGCTTCCTGACGAGCGCATTCCTCTGCGGGTCGGACTGCGGACGGCCGGGGGCCGGGGGGGCGGGATCAGGAATGTCGGCGGCCGCGACGCACCCGAGCAGCTGCGCGCCGCTGTGCTTCACTACGCCGGCCGGCAACTCGGGGATCGCCGCGAGCTGCGCGGCGCTGCGCGGTACGCGCAGCACGATCTCGCGCAAGGCGCCATCCTCGAGAATCCAGCCGCGCGGGCGGTCCTGCTCGAGCGCGCGCCGCTCGCGCCAGGCGGCGAGGGCCCGCGCCAGGCGCTCGCGCCCGGGATCGAGCCCGCGCAAGCCGCGCACGCGCTGCCAGGCTTCCTCCGGCTCGGTGGCGAAGCCGCGGGTCTCCGCAAGCTCGGCCAGCTCCTCGGCGAGCCAGGCGAGGCGGCCGAGCCGCTCGAGCCGCTCGTCGAGCTCCGCGGCGACCGGCAGCAGGTAGCGCACGTCGTCGAGCGCGTACTCGATCTGCGCCGCCGACAGCGGCCGCCGCGACCAGTCAGTGCGGGTGTGGGACTTGGCGAGCTCACGCCCGAGGAGCCTGCGAACGAGCTCGGCGTAGCCGACCTGCGCGGGAAATCCGCCGAGCCCTGCTGCGATCTGCGTGTCGAACACGGGGCGCGTCAGGCCGGCAAGCGGATACAACACTTCCAGATCCTGGCGCGAGGCGTGCATGACCTTGAGTGTGCCGGGGGCGGCGAGCAGCGCCGCGAGCGGCGCGAGCTCGGCCAACGCGAGCGGATCGACACAGGCCGCCTCATCCGGCGCCGCCAGCTGCACCAGGCAGAGCCGCGCGTGGTAGGTGCGCTCGCGCAGGAACTCGGTGTCGAGTCCGACGCGCGGCTGCGCCGCGAGGCGCGCGCAGATCTGCGCCAGAGCGGGCGCTGTCGTGACGGTCGTCTGCAAACTCAACGGCGATGATCTGTACAATCGGGACGGCCCCATTATGCGCAGGCTGTGCCGGTACCGGAAGTCATGAGGGAGGTCGTTCGTCTCTACGTGCAGATCGCGCTGCTGCGCCGTGGGCCGCAGGACCTGCCGGCCTCGCGGCTGCTGCTGATCCTCACCGTGTGCGGTTACGCGGCGGTGAACGCGCTGGTCAGCAGCCTGCTGCCGCCGGGCGCGGGCTGGCCGCCGCAGCTGGCCGTCGACGTGCTGTTCACGCTCGCCTGGTATGCGGCGCTGCTGCAGCTCACCGGCCGCAGCGAGCGCTTCCTGCAGACCGCCACCGCCGTGTTCGGCCTCCAGTCGGTGCTGTCGCCGCTGCTGATCGCCTCCGAATGGCTCATGCGGCGCTTCGGGCAGGACACGACCTGGCAGCTGCCGATCGCGGTAGCAGGTCTCGCATTGGTGATCTGGCTGATCGCCGCCAACACGCACGTGGTGAAAGCGGCGCTCGACTGGTCGACTGCCACCAGCGTGGCGCTCGTGATCCTGTACATCGTCGCCGGACAACTGCTGGTCTTCGCCTTGTTTCCTCCGAGCAGCTGACGGGCGGCAAGTGCACGTCCACATACTCGGCATCGGCGGCACTTTCATGGGCGGCGTCGCGGCCATCGCCCGCGCAGCCGGCTGGCGCGTCACCGGCTCCGATCGCGACATGTACCCGCCGATGAGCACGCAGCTCGAGGCGCTCGGCATCGAGGTGACCGCGGGATTCGGCGCCGAGCAGCTCGATCTCAAGCCCGACGTGGTAGTGGTCGGCAACGTGATGACGCGCGGCATGCCGGTCGTCGAGGCGCTGCTCGAGGCGGGTAAGCCGTACCTCTCGGGCCCGGAGTGGCTGGCGCGCGAGGTGCTGAAGGACCGCTGGGTGCTGGCGGTAGCGGGCACGCACGGCAAGACCACGACCTCCTCGCTCCTCGCGTGGATCCTCGAGCACGCCGGCCTCGCGCCCGGCTTCCTCATCGGCGGCGTACCGGCGAACTTCACCGCGAGCGCGCGCCTCGGGCGCGCGCCGTTCTTCGTCATCGAGGCGGACGAGTACGACACGGCCTTCTTCGACAAGCGCGCCAAGTTCGTGCACTACCGGCCGCGGACCGCGGTGCTCAACAACCTCGAGTACGACCATGCCGATATCTATCCTGACGTCGGCGCGATCCAGCGCCAGTTCCACCACCTGGTGCGCATCGTTCCGGGCGGCGGGCGCATCGTGTGGAACGCAGCGGATGCGCGCCTGAAGGAGACCCTCGCGATGGGCTGCTGGACGCCGCTCGAGGGTTTTGCGCGCGCCGGCCACGGCGAAGCCCTGTGGAGCGCGCGCGCGCGCGCCGAGGATTTCTCGCGCTTCGAGGTGCTCGAGGCGGGCCGCGCGCAAGGCACGGTCGAGTGGCAGCTGATCGGCGCGCACAACGTGGACAACGCACTGGCGGCGATCGCCGCCGCGCGCCACGCCGGGGTTCCGGTGCCGCGCGCCATCGAGGCGCTCGCCGGCTTCCGCGGCATCGCGCGCCGCCTCGAGCTGCGCGGTGAGGTGCACGGCGTGCGCGTATACGACGACTTCGCGCATCACCCCACCGCCATCGCCACCACGGTCGACGGCCTGCGCCGCCGGGTGGGCAAAGAGGCGCGCATCGTCGCGGTGCTCGAGCCGCGCTCCCACACCATGCGCATGGGCGTGCATCGGGACACGCTGGCTCCGTCGCTCGCGGGCGCGGACCAGGTGTGGCTCTACACCCCGGCGGATCTCGGCTGGGACGCGAGCGCGGTGATCGCGGCCTGCGGGGCGCGCGGCCATGCGGCGGGCGACGTCGCGACGCTCGCGCGCGAGCTCGCGCGCACCTTACGCGCGGGCGATCACGTGCTCATCATGAGCAACGGCGGCTTCGGCGGCCTGCACGAGAAGCTCCTCACGGAGTTGCACAAGCCAGCTTCATGAGGGCGCCGAGTACCTCCTCCAGGCAATTGCGCACGCGCGGCTGATCGGGAGGCGGCTCGCCCTGGCGCTGGCCCCCGAGGGCGGTGAACGCCGCGCTCTCGATGGCGCGCGCATTCAGCTCGGCACGCAGCGCCAGTCCGGCCCGCACGCAGCAGTCGATGCGGTGCGCCTGATCGTGCGCGATCGGCACGGCCACACAGGGCAGGGCGCAGGCGAGCACCTGCAGCAGCGTGTCGCCGCCGTTCGAGACGACGAGCCGCGCGGTGCGGATCAGCTCGACGAGCTCGGCCGGCGGCAGCCGCGGCGCCACCCTGAGGAATGCCGGAGGCACGCCACCCAGGGCAGCGGCGTCTGAGCCCACGAGCAGCGTCGGCACGCCCCGCTGTGCGAGACCTGCGGCGGCCGAGGCGACGATCGCCGGCGCGTTCTCCGCCCCCGCGTGAGCGCTGCCGCCGCCCGGTACGATCAGCACATAGCCGCCGGCCTCGAGGGCGAACCGCGCCAGCAGCTGCTTCGAGAGCGCGAGGTCCTGCGCCGGCAGCAGCGCGTCGATGAAGCGTAGCGCCGGGCGCTCGAGGGCACGCAGCTTCAGCCGCTCGATGGTACTGGGCGTGCCGGCGATGAAGCGCGGGTACGCGATCCAGTGCTCGTCGATCAGGCGCATCCATCGCAGCCGGAACCCTTTGCGGCGCTGGCGGCGCCGTGAGCTCACATAGACGATGCGCGCACCCGCGGCGCGCGCCGCGCGCAGCTGCGCCGTGCGCCCGGCGTTGTCGAACAGCACGACACGGGGCTTGAGCTCATGGATCAGGGCGCACACCTCGCGGGGATGGAAGGTCGCGGACGAGGGCAGAAGGGTGGTGGGAAAGGGCGTGCCGGTCGCGTACGGCGCCTCGCGGCTCAACGCGAAGTGCATCTCGAGCCCCGGCGCGCGGCGCGCCAGCGCCGTGGCGATGGTGAGGCAGCGCGCGTACTCTCCCATACCCCGGGGTCCGGATACCGGAATGAACAACAACCGAGCGCTCGGGGCCGTCACGGCTGCGAATGGTAGAGTACTGCGCTCCGGCAAGTCTCCCGCTGCGTTTGCCGCGCGCTGCTGAAAGATCGAGCCGCACGATGGCGCCGCTCCTGTTCTTCGATCCGCTGTGCCCGCGCCCCTACGGCGAGGAGAGCCTGCGCGCAGGGGGGCTGGCCGGCACCGAGGCGAGCACGGTGCGCATCGCGGAGGCGCTGGACGCCTGGGTGGCGCAGCACAACCGCACCGAGGTCGCGGGGCGCTACCGGCCGCCGAGCGCCGTCGCGCACGTGCGGCACGTGGTGGTGCTGCGCGACCCGCGGGCCCTCAAGGCAGCGGCGCGGCTGTTTCCCGAGGCCGGTTTCACGCTGTGGGTGCACGATCGCATCGAGCCGGGATCCTCGCGCGCGCGCTGGTTCGCGCGCGCCGTGCCGGAGCTGCGCCGCCTGCAGCCCGACATCGTGTGCGTGTCGGATTACCAGCGCGCGCGGGTTGCGGCGACGGTGGCGGGGTTTCCCGGTTGCGAACGGCTCGCGGTGCGGCGCATTTACAATCCGGTCGACGACGCCATCGTTCCCGACGGCACGCCCGTCGATCCGACCAAGTTGCTGTTCCTGTCCTCTCCCAACAAGGGACTGCGCTTCGCGCTCGATGCGTTTCGCGCGCTGCGGCGGCGCATGCCGGACCTGCGGCTGTGCGTCGGCAATCCCGGGTACAAGAACTTCGCCGCGGCCGCCACCCCCGGCGTGGAATGGCTGGGTTCGATGCCGCACGCGCGCGTGCTCGCCGAGGCGCGCGCCGCGCTCTGCACCTTCAGTCCCAACTTCGTGATCCCGGAGACCTTCGGCCTGGTGTTCGCCGAATCCCACGCCGTCGGCACGCCGGTGCTGACGTACGACTGCGGCGCCGCACGTGAGGTGCTCGGCGACGTGCACGAGCTGCTCCCGGTGACCTGGGCGCAGCGCGCCTACGAGGCCCCCCTACACCGCCTCGACCCGCGCTGGCGGGCCGTCCCGGCGCTGTTGGCCGACCGCTTCGGACTCTTCGACCGCTGCATCGAGCGCATCAGGGCCTGGCGCGAAGGCGGGCGTCCGCACGTCGGACCGGATCCGCGCTTTCGCCTCTCGGTGATCGTCGGCGAGTGGCGCAGCCACCTCGCGGCCTGAGCGGTCGTGCGTGCCTTCGCCTGGTTCCTGCTGCTGATTGCCGTGGCGCTCGCCGCGATTGCCTGCGGCACCTACCCGGCCTGGCTGCTGCTGCACCCGCATTTCGACTTTGCGTTCCATCGCATCGGCGAGCGTATCGGCATGCTGGCGCTGCTCGCAGGGTTCATGCTTCTCGCGCGCCGCCTCGGGCTCGCCGATCGCGCCAGTCTCGGCTACGGGCTGCCGCGGCGGGCATTCGTGCGCGAGATGCTCCTCGGGCTGGCGCTCGGCGTCGCCACCATGCTGCTCATCGTGGTGGCGATGAGCGCGCTCGGCCTCCTCGATTGGTCACAGGCGGCCGGCATGGGCGCACCGGCGCTGGCGCAGCTGCTGATCGCGCGCTTCGCCAGCGGGCTCGCCGTGGCACTCATAGAGGAGACGTTCCTGCGCGGGGCGATGTACACGGCCATCGAGCGCGAGTCGGGCGCGCGCACCGCGGTGCTCCTCACGGCGCTGCTCTACGCGGCAACACATTTTGTCGGCAAGGTGCGCATCGCCCCGCAAGACCTCACGCCCTGGAGCGGCCTCGCGCTCCTCGGGCAGTCGCTGCAGGCGTTTGCACACTTCGCGGGGATCGCCGACGCGTTCCTCGCGCTCATGGCGGTCGGCGTGGTGCTCGCCCTCGTGCGGCAGGCGACCGGCAACATCGCCGCCTGCCTCGGGCTGCACGCCGGCTGGGTGTGGGTCATGCTGGTGGCGCATGAGCTGAGCGCGCCGCGCCGCGATGCTTCGCTCGGCTTCCTTCTCAGCCGCTTCGATGGCTTTGTCGGCTGGCTGGTGCTCGGCTGGACGGTGCTGCTGGCCGTGCCGCTGTGGCGGTTGTTCGCGGCGCGCGCCGCGCGCCGCTAGTGATGGGAAAAATCGCCTCCGGAGGCCTGCGGCGATTTTTCGGACATCAGCTTCGTTGCCGGCCGCAAAAGGCGTGACTTTTGCGGCCTGCGCAAGGGCGATCGAACCCTATTCGAGCTGCACTGGCGGGTGACCGTCGCGGCGCAGGAGCTCGAGCAGTCCCCCCTTCCCCACCAGGTGCAGAGCGCCGACCACGACCAGGCAGTTCTCCTCGCCCTTGAGCAGCTGCTCGATCTGCGGCAGCCAGCTCCGGTTGCGATCCATCACCAGGGCGTCATAGAGCGCCGGGAAGGAGCGGTACTCGGCCGTGAGCAGCGCGGCGAGCCGCGCCGCGTCGCCGCGCCGCCAGGCCGCGAGCACCGCGCGCGTCTCGTCGCCGGTGTCGTCGAGATCATCGAGCACCATGTCGAGGAAGCGCAGCTGCGTGGCGGGCGTGAGCGCCTCGAAGACGCCCATCTCATCCGCGAGGCTCTCGAGCCCGGCGGTGCTCTTGTGATCCGCGAGCGCACGTCGCAGCAGCTGCTGCTCGACTCCCTGCTCGGGGTCGAAGCCAAGGCGTGCGTACTCGAGCTCGGTGAGCTGCAGGGCTACCATCCACGGGGCCTCGTGATCCAGCGAAGCGGCCGGCAGGCCGAGCGCCGCGGCCGCTGCGCTGGTACGCGCGTAGCGCGGTGCACCGGCGATCTCGCGCAGGCTCGTGGTGTCGGGGAGTCCGCCATGCTGCATCAACGTGTCGAGCGCCTCGGCGGGAGCGAGCTTGCCGAGGTCGATCTCCATCACGAGGCATGCCGAGTCGGCGTAGGCGCGCGCCAAGGCCGGCGGCAGCGCGGCATCGGCCTCCGGCAGCAGATGAATCGAGCCGGCGAGATAGAGGGTGTTATGTGCGCCGCGAATCGCCCACACGGGGGCCGCGGCTTCGGCGCTCAGGCAGCCGAGCAGGCCGAGCGCGAGGAGCCACCGGCACGCTGATCCAGCCACACGACCTCCGTCAGCAGCGAGCCGTCGGCCCGCAGCTCGAGCGTACGATACGCCGGCGGCCGCGGATCGACCGCGAAGTCGTCCGAGTTGGGCAGGAACTGCGCGCAGGTCGAGGGCGTGGCCAGGAGACGCACCCCTTTGCGCAGAGCGTCGTAGGTCTGATGCACGTGGCCCCACACGACGACACGCACGTTCTGGTGCCGGTCGAGGGTCGCGAGGAACTCCGGCGCGTTCTCGAGTCCCACGCGGTCGAGCCAGCGGCTTGCCATCGGCACCGGGTGGTGATGCAGGCACACCATGCAATGGCGTTTGCCGGCGCTCCCGAGTGCCGCGTCGAGCCCCCTCAGGGCCTCGGGGCTCATGCGGCCGCTCGCCGAGCCGGGCAGGCAGCTGTCGAGCAACACGATGCGCCAGCGGCCGAGATCCACGTGACCGCCGAGGACGAAGGGCGGACCGGCGAGCTCGCGGCGCATCGCTTCGGGCTCGTCGTGATTGCCGGGGATGCAGAGCACCGGCAGCCCGAGCGCGCCGAACAGGCGGCGGAAGTGCGGATAGCCCGCGGGATCGTCCTGCACGATATCGCCGGTCACCAGCAGCGCATCCGGCGGCCAGTCGTGCGTCTGCGCGCGCGCCAGCGCGGCCGTGAGGGCCGGCAGAGTCGCCACTCCACGCAGCGCCTCGGTTTCGTCGCCGTAGAGATGCGGATCGGTGAAGTGTGTGAGGCGAACCACGCTCATAAGAAAAAAGAGCCTAGCAGAGCGGCCTCGCATGAGGCAGTGAACCAGGTCGCCGGCCGAAGATCGCCGCCTGTCGTGCAATCTCTACAGTCATGACCCCGTGCGCGTTCCGGCTCTCATAATGTGAAGCACGCCCGCACCGTGTCCGCACACGCGGGAACTTAAGTCCAATCAGGCGGGCGGCGCGGGCGCGGCCTGCGCAATTGGCGGGCGGGAAAGGGGCGGGCGAGGCGCGGCGCACCACGCAATTTGAGCATCCGGCGCGCCTTTGGGAGAATGCGCGCCCCTGCACGGCCGCCAGGCACCGCGGCCTTCGAAAGCCGCCCAAGGCACCGCATGAGTACTCGCCGCGAACTTGCCAATGCCATCCGTGCACTTTCGATGGACGCCGTGCAGCGCGCGAATTCCGGCCACCCGGGCATGCCGATGGGCATGGCGGACATCGCGCAGGTGCTGTGGGGCGATTTTCTCAGCTACAACCCGGGCAATCCCGCCTGGGCCAACCGCGACCGTTTCGTGCTCTCGAACGGCCACGGCTCGATGCTCCTCTATTCGGTGCTGCATCTCACCGGCTACCCGCTCACGCTCGAGGATCTCAAGGCCTTCCGCCAGCTCGGCAGCAGGACGCCCGGCCACCCGGAATACGATCTGCCCCTCGGTATCGAGACCACCACCGGGCCCCTCGGGCAGGGACTTGCGAACGCGGTCGGCATGGCGTTCGCGGAGAAGCTGCTCGCGCTGCGCTTCAACCGTCCGGGCTTTCCGGTCGTCGACCACTACACCTACGCCTTCTGCGGCGATGGCTGCCTCATGGAGGGCGTTTCGCACGAGGCGTGCTCGCTCGCCGGGACGCTGGCCCTGGGCAAGCTCATCGTCTTCTACGATGACAACGGCATCTCGATAGACGGCAAAGTCGCCGGCTGGTTCACCGACGACACGCCTGGCCGCTTCGCCGCCTACGGCTGGCAGGTGATTGCGGGAGTCGACGGGCTCGATGCCGAGGCGATCGCCGGCGCGGTCCGCGCCGCGCGCGCGGAAACCGCCCGTCCCTCGCTCATCTGCTGCAAGACCATCATCGGCTACGGCGCGCCGCACAAGCAGGGCACCAAGGAGGCGCATGGCGAGGCTCTCGGCCCCGAGGAGGTCGCCGCGGCGCGCGTCACCCTCGGCTGGCCGTACCCGCCGTTCGTCGTGCCGGAGGAGATCCGCGCGGCGTGGGACCATCGGACGCAGGGCGCGGCGGTCGAAGCCGCATGGCGCGAGCTCTTCAAGCGCTATGCGCAGCAATACCCCCTTGAGGCGCGTGAGTTCGAGCGGCGCATGCGCGGCGAGCTGCCCGCGGACTTCCGCACCAGCGCCGCGCAGGCACTCGAGCCGCTCCTGAAGCAGACCGCTGCGCAGGCGACGCGGTCCTCCTCGCAGGCCGTGCTCAACCTCCTCGCGCCGATGCTGCCGGAGCTCTTCGGCGGCTCGGCCGACCTGACGCAGTCGAACAGCACCTTCTTCAAGGGCGCGCGCACCGTGACGCCGCAGAACGAGACGGGCGATTACCTGCACTATGGGGTGCGCGAGTTCGGCATGACGGGGATCATGAACGGCATTGCCTTGCACGGCGGCCTGCTGCCCTACGGCGGCACCTTCCTCGTGTTCTCCGACTACGCCCGCAACGCCGTGCGCCTCGCATGCCTGATGCGCCAGCGCGTAGTGCTGGTGTACTCGCACGACTCGATCGGCCTCGGCGAGGATGGCCCGACGCACCAGCCCATCGAGCAGCTCGCGAGCCTGCGGGCCATGCCGCACATGAGCCTGTGGCGCCCCTGCGATGCGGCGGAGACCGCGGTCGCCTGGACGCTGGCGCTCGAGCGGCAGGGACCTACCTCGCTGGTGTTGACGCGCCAGGGCTTGCCGCAGCAGCCGCGCACGCCCACGCAGCTCGCGAACATCGCGCGTGGCGGCTACGTGCTCATCGACTGCCAGGGAGCCCCGGAGGCGCTGGTGATTGCGACGGGCTCGGAGGTGGGCATCGCGGCGCAGGCGGTCAACGTCCTGAATGCCGCCGGGCGGCGCGTGCGGCTGGTGTCGCTGCCGTCCACCGACACCTTCGATGCCCAGGACGCGGCGTACCGCGAGGCTGTGCTGCCGCGCGCGGTCGCGCGGCGGCTGGCGGTCGAGGCCGGCGCCACTCAGAGCTGGTGGCGCTACGTGGGCGGGGCGGGGCGGGTACTCGGTATCGACCGTTTCGGAGCCTCGGGTAAGGGGGCCGATCTTTTCACTCATTTCGGCTTCACCGCCGATAATATTGCGCAACAAGTACGCGCACTGCTGGAGGTTTGATGACAATCAAGGTCGGGATCAACGGTTATGGTCGCATCGGGCGCAACGTGCTGCGGGCGCTCTACGAAGGCAAGCGCACCGGCGAGTTGAGGATCGTGGCGCTCAACGATCTGGGCGACCCCAAGACCAATGCGCACCTGACTCGCTACGACACCGCGCACGGCAAATTCCCCGGCGAGGTGAAGGTGGACGGCGACTACATGGTCGTGAACGGCGACCGCGTGCGGGTGCTGGCCGAGCGCGATCCTGCCAAGCTCCCCTGGGGCGAGCTCGGAGTCGACTATGTGCTCGAGTGCACCGGGCTCTTCACGGCTAAGGCCAAGGCCGGCGCGCATCTCAAGGGGGGCGCGAAGAAAGTGGTGATCTCAGCTCCCGGGGGCGACGACGTCGACGCGACGATCGTCTACGGCGTCAATGACCAGACGCTGAAGAGCAGCTTCACCGTGATCTCCAACGCCTCGTGCACCACCAACTGCCTGGCGCCGGTCGCCAAGGTGCTCAACGGCAAGGTCGGTATCGCCGCCGGCATCATGACGACCATTCATGCCTACACCAACGATCAGGTGCTGACCGACGTCTATCACTCAGACCTGAGGCGTGCTCGCTCGGCCACCATGTCGCAGATTCCGACCAAGACCGGGGCAGCGGCGGCGGTGGGGCTGGTGCTGCCGGAGCTCAAGGGCAAGCTCGACGGCTTTGCGGTGCGCATTCCGACCATCAACGTCTCCCTGGTCGATCTCACCTTCAGCGCCCGGCGGGCCACCTCCGTCGAGGAGGTCAACCAGGCGATGAAGGAGGCGGCGGCCGGCGCCATGAAGGGCATCCTCGCCTACAACACGGAGCCGCTCGTCTCCATCGACTTCAACCATGACGCGCATTCCTCGATTTTCGACGCCACCCTCACCAAGGTGATCGACGGGACGCTCGTCAAGGTGTGCGCCTGGTACGACAACGAGTGGGGATTCTCCAACCGCATGATCGACACCACGCTCGCGTGGTCCAAGGCCTCATGAAGTTGCTGCGCATGACGGATGCAGACCTGCGCAACAAGCGGGTCCTCATCCGCGAGGATCTGAACGTCCCGGTGCAGAACGGCGTGGTCGTGAGCGATGCGCGTATCCGCGCGGCCCTCGCCACCATCCGCTACGCGCTCGACCAGCACGCCCGCGTGTTCGTCGTGTCGCACCTCGGGCGCCCCAAGGAGGGGGCGGACGACCCGGCGCTGACACTCGCGCCGGTGGCGGCGCGGCTCTCGGAGCTGCTCGGCAAACCCGTGCCGCTGCGCAAGGACTGGCTGAGCGGCGTCGATTGCCCGCCCGGCACCGCCGTGCTGTGCGAGAACGTGCGCTTCATCAAGGGCGAGAAGGCCGACGACGAGCAGCTTGCCGCGCGCATGGCCGCGCTCTGCGACGTGTTCGTCATGGATGCCTTCGGCACCGCGCACCGTGCCGAGGCCAGCACGCACGGGGTGGCGCGCTTTGCGGCGGTGGCGTGCGCGGGACCGCTGCTGGTCGGGGAGCTCGAGGCGCTCGAGCGCGCGCTCAAGCAGCCGGCGCGCCCGCTGGTTGCGGTGGTCGGCGGCTCGAAAGTCTCGACCAAGCTCATGGTGCTCGAGTCGCTCCTCGAGAAGGTCGACCAGCTGATCGTCGGCGGCGGCATCGCCAACACCTTTCTCGCCGCCACCGGGGTCGCGGTCGGCAAGTCGCTGCAGGAGGCCGAGATGCTCGACGTCGCCCGCCGCCTCATGGACAAGGCGCGCGCGCGCGGCGCGGAGATTCCCCTGCCGAGCGACGTCGTGGTCGGCAAGGAGTTTGCGGCCACGGCGCACGCCGATGTGCGCCCGGTCGCCGAGGTGCGCCCCGA
>JASHQW010000345.1 GCA_030038875.1 Gammaproteobacteria bacterium
CGCGCTGGTCGGCCTCGCCTTCGGCGGCTCGCTCATCTCGATCTTCGCGCGCCTCGGCGGCGGTATCTTCACCAAGGGCGCCGACGTCGGCGCCGACCTCGTCGGCAAGGTCGAGGCCGGCATACCCGAGGACGACCCGCGTAACCCGGCGGTGATCGCCGACAACGTCGGCGACAACGTGGGCGACTGCGCCGGCATGGCTGCGGATCTCTTCGAGACCTACGCGGTCACCATCGTCGCCACGATGCTCCTCGGCGGGCTGCTGTTCGCGCGCCGCGGGGCCGAGGCCGCGCACGCCGCGGTGATCTACCCGCTGGCGCTCGGCGCCGCCTCGATCGTCTCCTCGATCATCGGGACGTTCTTCGTCTCCACCCGCGAGGGCGGCAAGATCATGAACGCGCTCTACAAGGGCGTGATCGTCTCCGCCGTGGTGTCGGCCGTGGCTTTCTATTTCATCACCCGGGAGATCATGCCGGCGCACTCGGCCGAGCTGTTCGGCTGCACGCTCATCGGTCTGGGGCTGACGGCGGCGATGATCATGATCACCGAGTACTACACCGCCACCGAGTACAGCCCGGTGCGCAAAGTCTCGGCCGCCTCGCAAACCGGCCACGCCACCAACATCATCGCGGGCCTCGGCGTCTCGATGAAGGCGACGGCGCTGCCGGTGGTGGCCGTGTGCCTCGCCATCTGGGGTTCGTTTACGCTCAGCGGGCTCTACGGCATCGCAATCGCCGCGACTGCCATGCTGTCGATGACCGGCATGATCGTGGCGCTCGACGCCTACGGCCCGATCACGGACAACGCGGGCGGCATCGCCGAGATGGCGCATCTTCCGAAGGAAGTGCGCAACATCACCGATCCGCTGGACGCGGTCGGCAATACCACCAAGGCGGTGACCAAGGGCTACGCGATCGGCTCGGCGGGGCTTGCCGCCCTGGTGCTGTTCGCCGACTACACCCGCAACCTCGAGGCAGCCGGCAGGACGGTCAGCTTCTCGCTGTCCGATCCGGCGGTGATCATCGGCCTGTTCATCGGCGGGCTCGTGCCCTATCTCTTCGGTGCCATGGCCATGGAGGCGGTGGGGCGCGCCGCCGGGGCGGTGGTCACCGAGGTGCGGCGGCAGTTCCGCGAGATCAAGGGCATCATGTCCGGCACCGAGAAGCCCGATTACTCGCGCGCCGTCGACCTGCTGACGCGCGCTGCCATCCGCGAGATGATCGTGCCCTCGCTCCTGCCGATCCTGGTGCCGATCGTGCTGGTGCTGGTGACCAACACGCTGATGGGCAGCGGCGCCGGCGTGCGCGCACTCGGCGGACTGCTGATCGGAACCATCGTCACGGGACTCTTCGTCGCCATCTCCATGACGACCGGCGGCGGCGCCTGGGACAACGCCAAGAAGTACATCGAGGAAGGCCACTTCGGCGGCAAGGGGTCGGATGCGCACAAGGCCGCCGTCACCGGCGACACGGTCGGCGATCCCTACAAGGACACCGCAGGTCCCGCAATCAATCCGCTCATTAAGATCATCAATATCGTGGCGCTGCTGCTGGTCCCGCTGCTTTAATTGGCCATGGCCACGGACGAGAAATTCGCGGTCGAGAAGACTCAGGACGAGTGGCGGCGCGAGCTTAGCTCCGACTCCTACCGCGTGCTGCGCGAGCACGGCACCGAGCGCGCCGGCAGCAGCCCGCTGAACGACGAGCACCGTGCCGGTACTTTCCGCTGCGCGGGCTGCGGGCAGCCGCTGTTCGCCGCGGACACCAAGTTCGAGAGCGGCAGCGGCTGGCCGAGCTTCTTCAAGCCCCTGCCGGGCGCGGTGGGGACTCACGAGGACCACAGCCACTTCATGCGGCGCATCGAGGTGCACTGCTCGCGCTGCGGCGGGCATCTGGGTCACGTGTTTCCAGACGGCCCGCAGCCGACCGGCGAGCGCTACTGCATGAACGGGGTGGCGCTCAGGTTCGAGCCGAAGAGCTGACGCCCTTCGCTGGCGCTCGCGGCTCGGCGTCGGCGCACGCCGCTGGATAATCGAGGCTCTGCTCGAAGACGATGCATCGGTGCTGCAGCTCGCCGAACCCTTCGCCCAGCGGCTTCCTACGCTGATGCAGCACCTGAGAGTCCTCGAGGAGTGCGGCATCATCCGCACTCACAAGACAGGACGCCAACGGATCTGCAGCATCGAGCCCGAGGCTCTGTGTGCCGCCGAGCGCTGGCTGCGGAGCGTGATGTGGGCTCGCTATGGCACGCGTCTTGGCTCCGTGCCGGAGGACTACCCGCAACTGCGTGCGAGTCTCCGCTGAATCGGGGCTACGCCGCCACGGCGAGCTGCAGCGGCTGGGGCCTGCCGATGGCATAGCCCTGCAGGTAATCGACCCCCATGCGCCGCGCCGCCTCGACCGCGGCCGTGTCCTCGACCTGCTCGGCGATGACTTTGAAGTTGAGCGTTCTCGCCAGCTTGATCATCGCCGTCACCATCGCCTGATTGACGGTGTCGCGCGCCAGGTTGCGGATGAAGGAGCCGTCGATCTTGAGGTAGTCGAGCGGCAGGTTCTTCAGATTGGAGAAGGAGCCGACGCCCGAGCCGAAATCGTCGAGCGCGAACTTGCACCCCATGCCGTGCAGCACGCCGACGAAGCGCCGGGCGTGCTCGAGATTGGCGACCACGGCGCTCTCGGTGATCTCGAAGCAGATCTGGGCGGGCGCGACTCCGGTGCTGTCGAGGCACTCGACCACGAACTCGAGGAACTGCCCGTCGCCGAGCGTCTGGCCGGAGATGTTGATCGCGACGCTCCGGTCGGGCTGCACCGGCAGGGCGCCGCGGCCGAGCGCTGCGAGCGTCGTCTGCACCACCCAGCGGTCCACCAGGCCCATGAGGCGGTAGCGCTCGGCGGCGCGCATGAACTCCGCGGGCGCCAGCTCCTGGCCGTTCTCGTCGCGCAGGCGAATCAGCACCTCGGTCGCCGGTCCGCCATCGGCGCCGTGTGTCGGCACGATGACCTGGTGATAGAGCTGGAAGCGATTCTCCTTGAGCGCGCCCTGCAGCCGCTGCAGCCACTGGATCTCGCCGCTGTGGCGCGCCAGCGCCTCATCGCGCGCCGAGTAGACCGCGACCCGGCCGCTGCCCTGCTTCTTGGCGACGTAGCAGGCGCTGTCGGCCGCGGCCAGCAGCTCCTCCAGCGTGCCGCTCTCACGCGAGATCTCCACCAGCCCGATCGATACGCCGATGTTGAAGATGCGGTCCTTCCACACGAAACGGTAGTCGCCAACCGAGCGGCACACGTCGTCGGCGATCTGCCGCGCCTTCTCGAGCGGGCAGCCGATGAGCAGCATGCCGAACTCGTCGCCCCCGAGGCGGGCGACCGTGTCGCTGTCGCGCACCGCATCGCGCAGCAGCTTCGCGACTTCGCGCAGCATGCTGTCGCCGGCCAGGTGCCCGCTGGTATCGTTGACCAGCTTGAAGCGGTCGAGATCGAGATAACAAAGCACGTGCTGGCCGTCGCCGCGCTGGCCGCTGTCGATGGCCTCCTCGAGACGCCGCTCGAACTCGCGGCGGTTTACGAGTCCGGTGAGCGCATCATGGGTCGCCTGGTAGGACATCTGCCGCGCGAGTCCGCGCAGCTCGGTGACGTCGTGCAGCAGCAGCGCCGCCCCGACTACCTCCTTGGCCTCGTTGCGCACCGGCGATGCCGACAGCTCGATCGAGCGCTCGCCGCCGCCGCTGCGCGACAGCAGCAGCGCCCGCCGGCCGAGGCTCACGGGAGCCCCGCTCACCAGTGCCTGGTGCACCGGGTCGGCGAGCAGCCGCCGGTCGGACTCGTCGACCAGGCTGACGATCTCCTCGAGTAGCTTGCCCGCGGCCTGTGCCGCCTCGCAGCCGGTGAGGCGCTCGGCGGCCGGGTTCATGAAAGTGATGCGGCCGCGCTCGTCGGTGGCGATGACGGCCTCGGCGAGCGAGTCGACCGCCAGCTGTTGCGGAGTCGGCGCGCTCTCCACGCCCAGGCGCAGCGCCGGGGTCGTCTGCGTCGGAATGATCTCGACTCCGGTGATGAGAAGCGCGTTGCCTTTGTCGTACTCGACTACCGTGGAGGCGATCTCCAGGCGGCTCATCTGGCCCTGCAGTCCCACCATGTCGATCTCGTAGCGCTCCGCGGCCGATTCCCCCGCGAGCCGGCGCCGGATGTTCTCGCTGACGAGATCCGAATACTCCGGAGGCACCAGATCGCCGAGCCGCCTGCCGATCAGCTCGACGCGGTCGACGCCGACGAAGCTCGCGAACTGGCGGTTCGCGTACAGGATCACCTCACGGTGCACCAGCACGGCCTCGTGGATGCGCTCGCCGAGGTCGGCGAACAGCCGTGGCGCCTGCGCGACGTCGTGCTCGCCGGGGCCGGCGCGGGTGAGCAGGTGATTGACGGCGGTGACCAGGGCGGCAACCTCAGGCTTGTCGCTGTCCATCTCCACCCGCCCCGGCAACCGGCCGCCGATGGCGATCCGCTGCAGCTGCTGCGAGAGCTGCTCGAGGCTCTTCAGGTCGCGCCGCTGCAGCCCATAGAGCACGAGGAACAGAGCTGCGATGAGCGCAAACAGGAGGCACAACAGCCCGAGGATCGACATCTATTTGTACTTCTCAAGCCCTTCCGCTTGGGTTGGGCACACGCCCCCTCGGCACTCTGATTTGACTTCTCGTGCCGGGAGCCGTGGGCGCACCCAAGCATAACGCGCCGCCGCCACGCCCCGTCGGCATTTCACCATATCTCGTCGCATTGCGGCTTGGCACAGTCGGAAAAAACCCTTAACTTTCTGCGGCCTTTTCCGAGGTCCAGCGTTAAGTGAAGTCGCGGAGTCATACGTGATGCAGCCGGCCAAGCCCCTCGAACAGATGGTCGAACAGCAGGTACGCGCCTGGGAGGTACTGGACGCTCGCGTGCTCGGGACGCTGCGCCAGGTGCCGCGCGAGCTATTCGTGCCGCCCGCGCAGCGTTTCCGCGCCTATGTGGACGCCGAGGTGCCCCTGCCCGAGGGGCAGCACATGTTGCGGCCGAGCGTCGTCGGCCGCCTGTTGCAGGCGCTCGAACCCGGCCCCGGAGTGCGCGCGCTCGAGGTGGGCGCCGGCTCGGGATTCGTGACCGCCTGCCTGCGCGCCGCCGGCGCGCGGGTGCGCTCGCTCGAGCTCTACGCCGCGCTCGCCGATCTGGCGGCGCGCAACCTCGCCGCCTTCGGCATGAGCGACGTCGAGATCGTGACTGCGGACGCGCTCAACGCCGACACCGGCGAGCGCTACGACGTCATCGCCGTCACCGGCTCGCTGCCGCTGTACGACGCGCGCTTCGAGCGGCAGCTCGCGATCGGCGGCCGGCTGTTCGTGGTGGCGGGCGAAGCGCCCGTCATGGAGGCGCGTCTCGTCCGCCGCATCAGCGAGACCGTCTGGGCCACCGACAGCCTGTTCGAGACCGTGATCGATCCGCTGGTGAACGCGCCACGGCCGGCGCGCTTCAGCTTCTGAAGCCGTGGGATAAGGAATCGCCCCGTGAAGCGCGCCGCAACCCTCGCCTGCCTGCTCGCCGGCTTCGCCGGCAGCGCGCAGCCCAAAGACCTGATCGGCGTGTTCGAGGACGCGCTGAAGAACGATCCGGTGATCCGCCAGGCGGACGCCAACCGCCTCGCGGCGCGCGAGGCGCGCCCGCAGGCCATCTCGGCACTGCTGCCGCAGCTCAACGGCACCGCGAGCGTCACCCGGGACCACCAGTCGGGATTTCAGGACACGATCAACGCGATTACCAACCCGGCGAATCCCACTGGACCGCCGCTGCTGATCGTGATCCCCGAGCCCGACGTGATCGACACCACGACCAAGACGTGGGCCCTCAACCTCAAGCAGAACGTGTTCTCGTGGTCGAACTGGATGACGCTCAAGGCCGCCAGCGCCCAGGTCGCCGAGGCCGAAGCCACCTACCAGGCCGCCGAGCAGCAGCTGATCCTCAGAGTCGCGACGGCCTACTTCAACGTGCTCACGGCCGAAGACACGCTCGAGGCGGACCAGGCGGCGCTCGAGGCGATCTCCCGCCAGCTCGACCAGGCCACCACGCGCTTTGACGTCGGGCTCATTGCGATCACCGACGTCGAGGACGCCAAGGCAGCACGCGACACCGCGGCCGCCACCGTGATCGCCGACAAGCGCACGCTCGCGACCTCCGAGGATCAGCTGCAGGAGATCACCGGAGAGAAATACGACCGGCTCGCCAAGCCCGGCACCGACATGCCGCTGCTCAAT
>JASHQW010000044.1 GCA_030038875.1 Gammaproteobacteria bacterium
CTGCACCTGCTTGCCATCGCGCGCGATGCGGGTGTGCGCCTTACCCTTGACGATTTCACACGGGTCGGGCGTCGTTCACCGGTGCTCGCGGACCTCAAGCCGAGCGGGCGCTACCTCATGTCCGAGCTCGTCGCGATCGGCGGCATCCAGCCTCTCATGAAAATGCTGCTCGACGGCGGCTTGCTGCACGGGGAATGCCTGACGGTGACCGGACAGACACTGCAACAGAATCTTGAAAAGACTCCCATGTACATGAAGGGGCAGGAGATTGTCCGGCCGCTTTCCGACCCGCTCAAGAAGGACAGCCACCTCGTGATCCTCTACGGCAATCTCGCGCCCGAGGGCGCCGTCGCGAAGATTAGCGGCAAGGAGGGGGAACGCTTCGAGGGCCGGGCGCGGGTGTTCGATGGCGAGGAGCGCGCCACGCAGGCGATTCTCGCCAACAGGCTGCGCGCGGGGGACGTCGTCGTGATCCGGCACGAGGGGCCGAAGGGCGGCCCCGGGATGCGCGAGATGCTGAGTCCCACGGGCGCCATCAGCGGGCGGGGCCTGGACGGCAAGGTGGCGCTGATCACCGACGGTCGCTTCTCCGGCGGGAGCCATGGATTCGTCGTCGGACATGTGTCGCCCGAGGCCGCGGTGGGCGGCGCAATCGGCCTGCTGCGCAACGGCGACCGCATTACGATCGACGCTCGCAAGCGCGAGCTTCGCGTCGAGCTGCCAGCCGCGGAGCTGCGGAAACGCCGGCGGGCGTGGCAGCCCCCGCGGCGCGCCGCCGAGGGCGGCGTGCTGGCGAAGTACGCGCGGCTCGTCGGCAGCGCCTCGGAGGGCGCCGTCACCGAGGCGCTCGAGGCGCGCCGGCGCAAGTCCTGATCCGGCGGCGGAGTTGTCAGTGCCGGGGGCACCCGGTACAGTTCGCGAAAGCATTCGTCGCAGCGCACACTGCGGGGCATCGTCCGGGGGGATTTGAGAATTCCACGCCCGCCGTGCGGTCGCCTGGCGAAGTGAGATCGCAAGTATCGTTTAGGGGAGCCGGTGGGTCCGCCCGCCGGCAACGGGATTCTGGCTGAAGTAAAAGCGCAATCAACAACACATGGCCGCTCTAGTACACGATTCTCAATTCATGACACGCCGCGGGGCCGTGCTGGTCGTGATCATCGCGCTGCACGTGTTCATCGGCTGGGCGCTGGCCACGGGCCTCGCGCGCCGCGCGATCGAGGTGCTCGCGCCGCCGATCCAGACGACGATCGTCGAGGAGACCAAGAAAGAGGAGACGCCACCGCCGCCGCCACCGCCGCAGTTCGAGCGGCCGCCGGTCGAGCTGCCGCCGCCCGACGTCACGATCAACATGCCGGTGGAGACCGACAGTACCGCGATCCGTGTCGTCAACACGCCGGTCGTCAAGGCTCCGCCGGTCGCCGTTGCGACCAGACCCGCGACCGGAGTCGGGTTCGCCAAGGGGTTCCCCAACAGCGAGGACTACTACCCGGACGCGTCGCGCCGTCTCGAGGAGCAGGGCATCGTCACCGTGCACGTCTGTGTCGGTCCCGACGGCAAGATCACGGAGGATCCGACGGTCGCGAAGAGCTCCGGCAGTGCGCGGCTCGACGGCGGCGCGATGAAGCTCGCCAAGGCGGGCTCGGGCAAGTACATCGCCGGCACCGAGGACGGCAAGCCCGTCACGAAGTGCATCAACTACAACGTCAAATTCCAGCTGAGATGAATGAACACCGGCCGCACCTGCAAGGGTGCGGCTTCTTTTTTGTTTCGAGGAAACTATGGAAAACCAACCGAGCGTAACCGTTAACAATCCCTACGGCCTGAGCGCACTGTGGGTGTCCGGAGACCTGGTCTCCCGTTCCGTGCTCATTCTCCTTCTCCTCATGTCGCTCGCCTCGTGGTACGTGATCCTCACGAAGCTCTGGGATCAGCGCGCGCTGCGCAAGTCGGCCAAGTCGGTCGACAAGCAGTTCTGGAACGCGCCCTCGATCAAGGACGGCGTCGACCGCCTGAAGAAGGGGGACGACTTCCGCGGCATTGCCGAGGACGGACTGCGCGCCGCCTCCCATCACGACGGCCGCCTCACCGACCGCATCGACCTGCACGAGTGGATCACCATGTCGCTGCAGCGCGCGGTGGACGGCGTCAACAGCAAGCTGCACAACGGTCTCGGGCTGCTCGCCACGGTCGGCTCGACCGCGCCGTTCGTGGGCCTGTTCGGCACGGTGTGGGGCATCCTGAACGCCCTGGTCGGCATCGGTATCGCCGGCCAGGCGAGCATCGACAAGGTGGCCGGCCCGGTCGGCGAGGCGCTCATCATGACGGCGCTCGGCCTGTTCGTGGCGGTCCCCGCGGTGTGGGGCTACAACTGGCTCCTCGGCCGCAACAAGGTGCTGCAGGATGCGTTGCGGAACTTCGCCAGCGACCTGCATGCCTATCTGGTGGGCGGCGTCAAGGTCGAGAGCGGTGCCGGTGGCGCCCGCCCGGCCGCTGCCAAGGCCGCGCCTCCGGTTCGCTGAAGACTCTGCGCGGGCGCGTCCGCTGCGCGAGTGCGGCGCGGCGGCCGGTCCGGGGCACTCGTTTGAGGAGTAGCTGACCATGTCAATGAATGTGGGCGAGTCCAGCAGCGGCGGCATGATGGCCACCATCAACACCACGCCGCTCGTCGACGTGATGCTGGTGCTCCTCATCATCTTCCTCATCACGATTCCCGTGATCACCAAGACGGTGAGGGTCGATCTGCCGAAGGCGGTCAACATCCCGACGCAGACCAAGCCCGAGAACATCACCATCGCCGTCGACCGGGACGGCGGCATCTACTGGAATGAGAAGAAGATGGCGAACCGTGAGGTGCTGCTGGGCTACATCAAGGAAGCGGCGGTGCGGGTGCCGCAGCCCGAGATCCACATTCGCGCCGATAAGGAAACGCGCTACGAGGCCGTCGGCCGCGTGATGTATGCCATCCAGCGCGGCGGCATCGTCAAGGTCGGGTTCCTTACCGAGCCCGATCGCGGCGTGCGCGGCTACCGCTAGAGTCAAGGAGCAAACACCATGGCTATGCAGGTAGGCGGTGGCAGCGAGGAAATGTGCGACATCAACACGACGCCGCTCATCGACGTCATGCTGGTGCTGCTCGTGACCCTCATCATCACCCTTCCGGTCATGACGCACGCGGTCAAGCTCGACATGCCGCAGCTCAATCAACCGCCGCCGCCCGATCAGATCAAGCCCGAGGTCATCGATCTCGAGATCGACTTCGACGGCACCGTGGTCTGGAACGGCACGCCGGTCCCGAACATGGACACGCTCGAGGGCTACTTCCACACCTACGCGGACAAGGATCCGCAGCCGGAGATTCATCTGCGTCCGGACCGCCGCGCGAAATACGACGTGGTGGCCAAGGTGCTGGCGGCCGCGCAGCGCAACCGCATGAAGAAGATCGGCTTCGTCAACACGGCAGAATTCGCCGAATAACGGTCAGGTAATGGCACACATCAGCATGAAGATCTCCTCAAGCTTCCTCGTGGCGGCCGCCGCGGCCGGAGTGCTCGCCGCGGCGGCGGCGATGGCGGCGGACAATCCCCCCAAGCAGACCAACAGCGCCAAGCTCGCCAAGCCTCTCAAGGAGGCGCACGACGATCTCTCCGCGAAGAAGTACCCGGAGGCGATCGCCAAGCTCAAGGAGGCCGACGGCACGGCCGGCAAGACGCCGTACGATCAGCACCTGATCAACGACATGCTGGCGTTCGCCTACATCCGTACCAACGACTACGCGGACGCGGCCAAGGCGATGGAGGCCGAGATCGAGGACGGCTTCACGCCGGCGACCGAGCAGCAGCAGAAGATCCGCGCTCTCGCCGCGCTCCACTATCAGCTGAAGAACTACGACAAGGCCATCGACTTCGGGCAGCGCGCCATCAAGGGCGGCTTCGGCGAGGACGAGACCAAAAAGATCGTCGGTCAGGCCTATTACCTGAAGGGTGACTGGAAGGACACGCTGAAGTTCGAGGACGGGCTCGTCGATGCGGCCATCAAGGCCGGCGCGAATCCGAGCAGCGAGTCGCTGCAGCTGGTGCTGAGCGCGTGCGTAAAGATGGACGACAACGCCTGCACGACCAAGGCGCTCGAGAAGTTGGTCACCTACTACCCGAAGCCCGACTACTGGCAAAATCTCTTGTTCGGCCTGTTGAAGGAGACCGCAAGCAGCGACTCCAATACGCTGCAGGCCTACCGGCTGATGTTTGAGGTCGACGTGCTGAAGAACGCCGACGACTACATCGAGATGGCACAGCTGGCGATGGACGCCGGCTCCCCCGGCGAGGCGCAGAGGGCGCTGCAGCGCGGGTTCGACAAGAACGTCTTCGCCGACCAACGCAACAAGGAAAAGGCCCAGCGCCTGCTCGACAAGGCGAAGCAAAAGACGGCCTCCGATCAGCCGTCGCTCGACAAGATCGCGAAGCAAGCGGACGCAGCGCCCACCGGAGTCCAGAACGCCGGTATGGGGCTCGCCTACCTCGGTTATGCCGAGTACGACAAGGCGGTCGACGAGTACACGAAAGCCGTGACCAAGGGCGGCCTGAAAAACCCACCGGAGACTCAGCTGATGCTCGGCA
>JASHQW010000346.1 GCA_030038875.1 Gammaproteobacteria bacterium
GAACATCGACGAGGGGCTCGCGGCCTATCGCGCCGGATCGCACGACGGCGTGATCGCCTTCGGCGGCGGCTCGGCGCTCGACGCCGGCAAGGTCATCGCCTTCATGTCGGGCCAGACGCGCCCGCTATGGGATTTCGAGGACGTCGGCGACTGGTGGACGCGCGCAGATACCGCCGGGATAGCGCCGGTCGTCGCCGTGCCGACCACGGCCGGGACGGGCTCCGAGGTCGGCCGCGCGGGAGTGGTCGTCAACGAGGAGACGCACCAGAAGAAGATCATCTTTCACCCGCAGATGATGCCGCGGGTCGTGATCAGCGACCCGGAGCTCACCGTGGGCCTGCCGCCGGCGATCACCGCCGCCACAGGCATGGACGCCTTCGTGCATTGCTTCGAGGCCTTCTGCACGGACGGATTCCATCCGCTCGCCGACGGCATTGCGCTCGAGGGCATGCGCCTCATCCAGACGTACCTGCCGCGCGCGTGCGAGCACGGGGCGGACCTCGAGGCGCGCTCGCGCATGCTGGCGGCGGCCAGCATGGGCGCGACCGCATTCCAGAAGGGCTTAGGCGGAGTGCACGCCATCGCCCACCCGGTCGGCGCGCACTACAACACGCACCACGGGCTCACCAACGCGGTGCTGCTGCCGTACGTCATGACCTACAACCGCCCGGCGATCGAGGGCAAGGTGGCGGTCATCGCGCGGGTGCTCGATCTGAAGGGCGAGCCGTTCGGCGCATTCTTCGACTGGGTGCTCGGCTTCCGGCGGCGCCTCAGGATCCCCCAGACTCTCGCCGACATCGGCGTGCCGGCGGGGGACGCCGATACCATCGGCCGCGAAGCCGCGCTCGACCCCTCGGCATCGGGCAACCCGCAGCCGGCGGACGCTGCCGCCTACGCGCGCATCTTCCGCGCCGCGGTCCGGGGAGATCTCGCGCTCAGCTGATGCCCGCCGAAATCGCTCCCTGATGCGCAGCCGGCGAAAGCCGCGCCTTTCGCCGGCGGCAATCGAAGTGATGTCCGCGCAAATCGCTTCCTGCGATTTGGGCCAATCTAACCAGACAGCTCGGCGATCGCCTCTCTCCAGAGCGTCTCGTTCGCGGCCGCCACCACGCGGCCGTCGCTCGCGGTCGAAAGCGGCGCGCCCCGCCAGTCGCTGATCCGGCCGCCGGCGCCCTCGACGACCGGAACGACGGCCACGAAGTCGTGCGGCTTCAACTGCACCTCGACCACGAGCTCGCAGCAGC
Source organism: Gammaproteobacteria bacterium (assembly GCA_030038875.1). GTDB lineage: Bacteria > Pseudomonadota > Gammaproteobacteria > Steroidobacterales > Steroidobacteraceae > 13-2-20CM-66-19. The sequence goes on from JASHQW010000346.1 coordinate 1,245, forward strand.
CCGAGGCGAGCATGCCGTAGAGATAGCAGTCGCCGCCGTAGCGCCGCAGCGCCGCTCGCGCGCCGAGCGCCTCGAAGCGCGGCCGCTCCTCGCTGTTGAAGGTCTCCGCGGTGGTCGTGTACACGGCGGCATCGCCGAGCGCGCGGCAGGCGCTGGTGTGCGCCTCGCGCCCGTTGAAAAGCGTCGGCCGCCCCTCGCATCCCACCCAGCGTTCGGTGAGCACCGGCGCCTCGAGCACACCGAGCACCGGCCGCTCCCCCTGCATGAGCCCGATCAACGACCCAAAGAGCGGGAAGCCCGTGATGAAGCTCTTGGTGCCGTCGATCGGGTCGAGCACCCAGGTGAACTCGCCGCTTCCCTCGGCGGCAAACTCCTCGCCGCGGATCGCGTGAGCGGGGAACACGGCGCGGATCATGCGGCGCATCTCGCTCTCGATCTCCTTGTCGGCGACGGTGACCGGGCTGCCGTCGCTCTTGCGGGTGACGGCGAGCGGCGTGCGGAAATGGCGCACGGCGATGCGGCGCGCGACGTCGGCGAGCTGCTCCGCGAGCGCGAGCGCGCTGGCACAGTCGGGATGGCGCGCGAAGCTCATGATTGAAGCGCGGTGCCGCGCCGCTGCGCGTAGGGCAGCACCTGTCGCTCGAGCCAGTTGCGGAGCTCCGCGAGCTTCACCGACTCGTCCTGCACGGCGGGCCCGAGCCCATGCTTCCACGCGAGACGCCGGTCGCGCGGGTTGCACATGAGAGCGCGCAGGTCGACGACGAAGCCCTCGAGCTCGGCGCGGCCGGCGAACAGGCCGTCCTCGATGAGCCTCTCGCCGTAACGCACGGCACAGGCGGCGATCTCGTCGAAGGTGTATTCAGGGTGATACTGCACGCCCCAGAAGACACCGGCCCCGTGCCGCAGCTCGAGCGCCTGCAGGCCCATCTCGTTGCTCGCCAGCGGCACCGCACCGGCGGGCAGCGCCGCGATGTCGTCGCGGTGCACGGTGATGGCCTCGAAGACCGTGGGCTTGCCGGCAAACATCGGATGACGGCGTCCCGCGTCGTTGAGCTCGATCCGACGGCCGAAACCAAACTCCCGCCCGCGCGGATTGGGGCGCACCTGCCCGCCCGCTGCGGTCACCGCCACCTGCATGCCCCAGCAGCTGCCGAAGAACGGCACGCCCGCGGCGAAGGTGGCGCGCGCCAGCTCGAGCTGCCGCTCGATGTGCACGCCACCGTCGTAGACGTTGAGCGCCGAGCCGGTGATCGCGACGCCGTCGTAGCCGCTCAAGCCCGCGGCCTGCGGCAAGCGCACCGCGCCGTCCGCGGGGCGCACGATGTCACAGCGGACCGCCGCGAGGCTCTCGAGGGTGCGCGCGTAGGCCTCCCCGGTCGGTGACCCGCCGGCCGCGACCTGCTGCTCGCGGACGCTCAGGCGGTTGCCGTCGATGACGAGGACGCTCGGCCGACCCATCTTCAGGCACCCTGCGGCGGGAGCGGCGGGACCTCGAGACCCCTGCTCTCGAGCAGCTCCCGCAGCACGTCGGGCCGGTCGCTGGTCATGCCGTCGACCCCGAGATCGAGCAGCCGCTCCATGTCGCTCGTCGTATTGACGGTCCAGGGAACGACGCGCAGTCCGAGCTCGTGCGCCTCCGCGATGCGCGCCGCGTTGAGATCCTGATAGTCCGGGCCCCAGGTGCCGGCACCGGTCGCTTTGACGAGGCGCACGACCGAGTTGCCGAAGCGCACCGGATCGAGGCCGCCGAGCCAGGGCGAGGGCTGCGGCGCACCGAGGCGCACCGTGTCGCCGCCGTTCTGCTGCTCGGTGAGCGCGACGGTCGCGACCTGTGGCATGAGGCGCTGCACGGCACTCAGCACGCGCCAGTCGAAGGCCATGATGCTCACCATGGCGAGCGTGCCGGTCGCCTCCACATCCTGCTCGAGCCTTGCGGCGAAGACTTCGGGTGTGGCGGTGAGCTCGGGCTGCTCGGGAAACGTCTTGACCTCGATCGCGACGCGCACCCGCCCCTGCCCGCGCGCGCGCGCGAGCGCGAGTACGTCCCTGAGGCGCGGAATGCGCTCGCCGTCGACCGGCTGCTGCTCGGGGAAACGCGCGGCGTAGACGCTCCCGGGCTTCAGCCGCCCGACGTCGTAGGACTGGAGCTCCCTGAAGGTGAGATCGAGGATGCGCGGACCGGCGTGGGTGAGGAAGCGTCCATCGGCGCCGCGCGTCAGGTCGGGATTCAGCTCCGGGTCGTGAGCGACCACCACCACGCCGTCCCGGGTGACCCCGCAATCGAGCTCGAGCGTGCTCACGCCGAGCTCGAGCGCCCCGGCGAATGCCGCGAGCGTATTCTCCGGCCACAGCCCCCGTGCGCCGCGGTGGCCCTGCACTTCAAGCACGGCGGCGGCTCCCGGGAGCGGCGGTCACACGACAAGCGGTGGGGGCGATGTTATATTTCCAACGGTTCGAGCCCGATCAGACTATCTCGCCAAAAACTTGCCTGTCAACGCGATGAACTCCGATCGTGCGTGGCGCGCGCTGAGCGCGTTCCTCATTCTCGCGGTCGGCGCCGCGCTACCCGCCGCCGCCGACGACTCCAAGGTGCTGCGCATCATCACCTGGGCGAGCTACGTGCCCGCCGAGGTCATCGCGCAGTTCCGGAAAGAAACCGGCATCGAGGTGCAGGTCACGCTCTCGAACAACGAGGAGATGATCTCCAAGCTGCGCGCCACCGGCGGCGCGGGCTTCGACCTCGCGCAGCCCTCGCAGGACCGGATCTTCGGCGCACAGCAGGAGTTCCGCATTTACAAGCCTCTCGACACGAGCAAGGTCAAGCTGGATGAGTTCGTGCCGGAGCTGCTCGATGCGGTCCGCCAGAACGCGACCATGGCGGGCAAACTCTACGCGCTGCCGTATCTCTGGGGCACCGAGGGCCTGGTGTACAACTCCAGGCGCACCACCATCGCCGACTACCGCGACCTGTGCACGCCGCAGCTCAAGGGCCGGACGGCGGTGCGCCTGAAGCGCCCGACGCTCATGGCGTTTGCACTCGCGCTCGGCACCAACCCGTTCGCGCTCTACGGCAACACGCAGGCCTACACGGCGCTCATGCAGCAGGTCGGCAAGACCCTCATCGCCTGCAAGCCCGACTTCCGTTTCTTCTACGATAACAAGGACCAGCTGCTGAACGGCATACGTTCCGGGGAGATCTGGGCCGGGATGGCCTGGGACTCGATCGCCTGGCAGCTCAACCGCGAGAATCCGGACATCAAGTTCATCAACCCGCG
>JASHQW010000347.1 GCA_030038875.1 Gammaproteobacteria bacterium
GAGGTCGGAGACGCCGACGTCGATGGTGTGGGCAAAGGTGCCCGTGCCGAAGCTGTCATTGGTGCCGTTGCCGGGAGTGGTTCCGGCAACGCTCGCGCAGCTGTACACGGCGCTGGTCGCGTTCGAGCCCTGCGAGCTCAGGCTGCATCCGGCAGCGGACATGTTGAGCTGCTTGACCGCGATGTTGTTGTAGACCGGGAACACGCCGACCACCGAGCCGCCCTCCGGCCGGTACCACACGGTCAGCGTCGAGCCGCTGAAGGGACCCCCCCCGGCGGTGCACGATATCGCGCGAAAATCAGGCAGGCCGGGCGTCGAGGTCGGCGTCGTGAAGAGCGTCCAGCCGTTGCCGGCGCAGTGCGAAGTCTCGACGTAGGCGAGGATGCCGTTGACGGCGGCCGAGGATCCGGCCATGTAGACGTTGACAGACGCACTCATCGCGCCGGTAGGAGTCGGCGGTGCGGTTGCGCCGAACGCAGCGCTGCCGACTCCGAGCGCCGTGGCGACCGCCGCGGCGATGTGAAGATTACGCATTGAGAATCTCCTGTATGGTTTGTGTTCTCTCGGGATCGCCTCAGGCGGCTGCAATGCCCCGGCGATTACGGCGCGCGATGCCAAACAGTCCGAGCAGCCCGCTGCCGAGCAGCCAGCCGGCCGCAGGGATGGGCACGGTTTCGCCCGTGAACGAGAGCGTCGAGCCGTTGAAGGTGGCGGTCCCCAGCAGGGAAACGAGACCCTGACCGGAGCTCGAGCCGGTGGTGGTCAGCCCGTAGACGGACAACGCCGAGGTACCAATGGAGGTACCCTGCGCCACGCTCGTCTGGCCGTAGAGGTTGAAGTTCGTGTCGGTGCTCGAGCCGATCGGACCACCCGTGGTGCCGTCGAAGGAGTCGAAGGTCGCCGAGTTGGTGTGAATCACGTCTGTGTTAATGTCGGGTCCGATGGTGCCGGCGATCGTAGAGGCGTTGACCGCCAGGGGGGCCGACTGGTCTGTGGAGACAACCAGCGTGGCGCCTTTCCCCTCTCTGGCAGCTACCGTGCTACCGCTGTACGCGGCGCCTTCGATGCCCCACTGCAGGGTTTGACCGGCAGTCTCGGCATTGCTGATGAAGGTCTGCAGCGCCGTATCGCCCGACAGCGACACGCTGAAGGTCCCATCGCCATAGACGGTGCCCACGGTGCTGCCCGCGACGGCGCCCGAGCTCGTGGCCTCGGCGCTGGTGAAATAGGATCCACTGCCGCTACCCACGGTGGGAGCCAGGACGAGCTCGTAGCTTGTGTCGTTGGTGACGTCCTGCACCACGAACAGCAGCTCGCTGGAGCCCGTCGAGGGAAGGGGTATCGGAACGGTCTGCGCCTGGGCCGCGACCGCCGCTCCCGCCAGCATCGCGCCGCCCAGGACGACCTTGGTCATAGTTTTCATTGCATGTATCCCCGTTAAATTGGTTGCAACCTGAACCTTCGGGCATCAAATCCCTGCCGGGGCGCACCCCAGCCGCTCGCGCCGCTTGAGCGCGCGGAGCACCTGTTGCCGCAGGCGTACCCACGGGATGCCTCGGAGGCCGGGGCCAGTCTCCGGATTTTCGATATCAGCCAGTTAACGGGATTGTGAACATTTGGCCACACCGCACCCGTCCGGCGGGTCCGGGTCAGCCGCCGTTTTCGCCGAATCCCAGCTGCAGTGTGAACAGGCTGCCACTGCGCTCCACGGTGACCGTCAGCGGGTGTCCCTGGCTCAGCGCCTCGAGCGCACGGCGCTGGGAATTGATGTTGTTGATGGCCTGCCCGTCGACCTCGCGGATGACGTCGTTGCGCTGCAGTCCATAGGCGCTGAGATTGCCGCCGTCCCCGGTTCCCCACACCCGCATGCCATCGACGCGCCCGTCACCGCGGTGCAGCGACGGGCGCAGCTCGTCGTAGGCGGGCGGGCGGTTCTCGGGGCGCTCCGTCAGCTGCGGCACACTGCGCCTGCGGACCGGTCGCGGGACTTCGACAGACGCGAGCTGGACGTCCGCGCGCAGATATCCACCCTGCAGCATGCGCGGGAGCTTGAGGGTGAGGCGCTCGTCCGACCGCGCGATCGTCACGTGATCCATGAACACCTCGGCAAGCGTGAAGCCATCCGAGACCTCTTCTCCCACCCTGCAAAAGCGCGTGGTCGTCGCCGTATGGCCGACAATCGCCGCCCCGGAACCGGGGTTGCTGTCCTGGAGCGTCCCGCTCAGCACCCATTGCGCGGCGGCGGATGCCGGCAGCTCGGCCGGCTTCTCGGCCTGGCCGAACAGGTGCGCAGCCACGAGGTCCTGTACTCTTATCTGCTCTGAAGGCGTGGCTGCAGCGCCGAGCGAACGCGTGAGCCCGGGCGCCGTCCTGCTCAAGCTCCACAGCCGCACGGAGGTCCGGGCCGCTTCCGCAGCGAGCGCCGCCGAAAGTACCCACAGGACTACGGTCCTCAGCGATCCCGGGCGCATCGCCTTGGCGAGCGCCAGGCGGCTGACGATCGGCGCGGGTTTTTTCGGGTCAGGGCCCATGGGAGCCAGCTAGTACAGCGGAATGACGTTTCACTAGCGTGTCTCGCGATGGGGAAGGTGCCCGACAATTCGACGACATTTGTCCGTCACTGAGCGCGCACATGCGCCGCGGCATGGCGCCCGTAAGCCGCGTGCGGTTAGATTGCCGCCGATGAGCCGCAAGCACCCCTCCCTGCCACGGCGCGCGCGACCCCCGCAGCGATCCACGGTCGCATCCCTGCAGCGACAGGCAGCCGCAGCGCACGCGCAGGGCCTGCTCGTCGAGGCCGAGCAGCTCTACCGGTCGGTGCTGCGTCTGCAGCCGGCCGATTTCGACTCGCACCAGAGACTGGGGATCATCGCACTACAGAGCGGCCGGCCCGGGGAGGGCGTTGCGCTGCTGCAGCGAGCGGTGCAGCTCAATCGCGCCCATGCCCCGGCACAGTTGAACCTGGCGAACGCGCTCTTCCAGGACGGGCGCACCGAGGAAGCGCTGCAGCACTACGCGCGTGCCCTGGAGCTCGATCCGCGCTCGGCCGTGGCGCTCAACAACCGCGGCACCGTGTTGCAGCTCCTCGACCGCCATGCCGAGGCTGCGCAGGCCTTCGCGCAGCTGCTCGCGGCGGCGCCCGGGTTCGATTTCGCGCTCGGCAGTCGCTCTCGCTCGCTGCGACAATGCTGCGACTGGCGGGACTTCGCGTCGCAGCGCGCGGCGATACTCACCGCACTGCAAGCGGGCGGCCGAGCCGACCGGCCGTTTTCTTTCCTGTCGGTTTCGGATTCGGCGCCGCAGCAGCAGGCATGTGCGCGCATCTACGCCGCGTACCTCGGTCCGCATCCCGCTCCGGCGCCGCTGTGGCGGGGCGAGCGCTACGGCCACGAGCGTATCCGCGTCGCCTACGTGTCGGCGGACTTCCGCGATCACGTCATGTCCTATTTCATGACGCCGCTCTACGAGCGCCACGATACGCAGCGCTTTCACACCGTCGGTGTATCGCTCGGCGCCGATGACGACAGCGAGATCGCGCGCCGCGGCAAGCGCGCGCTGGCGCAGTTCGTGAGCGTTGCCGGGATGTCCGATCAGCAGGCGGCGATGCTGCTGCGTGAGCTCGAGATCGACATCGCGATCGACCTGACCGGCTTCACCCAGGGCTGCCGCCCCGGCATCTTTGCCCGGCGGGCGGCGCCCGTTCAGGTCAGCTTCCTCGGCTTTCCCGCGACCATGGGCGTGCCCTACATCGATTACCTCGTCGCGGACGCATTCGTCATCCCCGAATCCCACGAAAGGCACTACAGCGAGAAGGTCGTGCGTCTGCCGTGCTTTCAGCCGAGCGACTCGCGCCGCTCGGCCGCGGGAGCGAGGCCGACGACAACGCGCGCGGCGGCCGGGCTGCCCGAAGCGGCGCTGGTGCTGTGTTGCTTCAACAACTCCTACAAGCTCAATCCCCGTTTTTTCGGACTCTGGGCGCGCGTGATGCTGAGCGCCCCGCACAGCGTTCTGTGGCTCCTCGGCGAGGATGGCGTGACGTGCGGGTACCTCTCGGCGCAGGCCGCTGCGCACGGCATTGCGCCCGAGCGCCTCATCTTCGCAGCGCGCATGCCGTACGCCGAGCACCTGGCGCGGCTGTCGCTGGCAGATCTGTTCCTCGACACGCTGCCCTTCAACGCGGGCGCCACGGCGAGCGATGCGCTCTGGGCAGGCGTCCCGGTTCTCACCTGCGCAGGCGAATCATTCGCCGCACGCATGGCCGGGAGCCTCCTGCAAACCCTCGGTCTCCCCGAGCTCATCACCGTGAGCGAGGCGCAGTACGAGCGGCGCGCGCTCGAGCTCGCCCGTGATCCGCAACAGCTCGCCGCACTGCGTGCGCGGCTCGCCGCGTCCGCGCGCGCCGCGACGCTCTTCGACAGCGCGCGCTATTGCCGCGACCTCGAGACGGCTTACCTGCACATGAGCGCGCGCGCGGCGCGCGGCGAGCCACCGGCCTCCTTCAGCGTCGCGCCGTCACCGCGCTGAGCTGCGCCAGGTGTGCCTTCACCCGCCCGAGGACGCCGTCCCAGTCTCCGGGTGCCGTCTGCCGGTACAGTCTCGCGCTCGGGTACCACGGACTGTCGCCGCGGTCGAGCAACCAGCGCCAGCAGGCATCGAAGCACAGCAGGATCCACACCGGCTTCGCGAGCGCACCGCTGAGGTGCGCCACGGCGGTGTCGACCGTGATGACCAGATCGAGGTTCTCGATGAGCGCCGCCGTATCGCTGAGGTCACGCTGCTGGGCCGAGCAATCGACGATCTGCGGACCCTCCCAGTTGCCGGCCTGTGCCTGTGAAAGCTGCGACTCCGCCGGCTCACCCTTCTGCAGGCTGTAGAGCTCGCAACCGAGCCCCTTGAGCTGCGCCAGCTTGGCGAACGGAATGTTGCGGCGCTCGGAGTACCACAGCTGCGGCTGGTCGGGGCGCACGCCGGCGGACCAGACGAGCCCGACGCGCAGCGCGGCACGCGGTCCGAGGCTCCGCCGCCACTGAAGCACCTTCCGCTCATCGGCTTTGAGGTAGGGAACCTCGCGGGGAATCGTCTCAAGAGTGGTCCCGAGCGCATGCGGCAGGCTCATCAGCCTGCAGTGATAGTCGTGCGCCGGCAGCGGGTCGTCGAATCCGACCAGTGCCGCTACCCCCGCGAGGCCGCTCAGCAGGCCGTGCAGTGCCGCCGGCGCTTCCAGGACCACGCGGGCACCGAGCTCGGCGACGTGCTTCAGGTAGCGGCAGAACTGTACGGTGTCTCCGAGCCCCTGCTCGGCCCGCACCAGCAGTGTGCGGCCTGCGAGACTCTCCGCTCCGGTCCATGCGGACTGCTGCAATTGGCGCGCCGGCCCCGGTGCGGGGGGCCGCGACTCGAACAGCTCCCAGCCTTCCGTGAGCTGACCGAGCTTCAGGAGGCACCAGCTCGCGTTCCAGCGTGCATCGGCATTGTCGGGTGCCAGCCGCATCGCCTCGCGATAATCGCGCAGCGCATCCTCGATGCGCCCGAGCTCGTACAGCACCACTCCGCGGTTCACGAGCGTTGCGGCGCTCGCCGGCTGCAGGGCGCGGGTTCGGTCCCAGGCAGCCAGCGCCTCCGTGCGGCGGTCCATGCGCCGCAGGCACAAGCCCGTGTACCAGTAGGCCTGCGCATGGTTGGCATCGAGCGCCAGCGCCCGCTGCAGCTGTGTGAGAGCCTCCTCGTGGCGGCCGAGCTCGAACAGCGCGGCGCCGCGGCTGGTAAGGGCGAGCGCGCTCTGCGGCTGCAGGGCGAGCGCGCCGTCGCACGCCGCGAGCGCCTCCGCAAATCGCCCGCGGCGCCGCAGCGCCTCCGCGCGGGTGAGGTGTGCGGACACGAGCGCCGGATCGAGCTGCAGGGCGCTCTCGCAGCCCTGCAGCGCCTCGTCCAGTCGTCCCAGCTCGAGCAGCACCTCCGCGCGCAGGCTATGGGAGGCGGCGGCATCCGGCTCGACCGAGATCGCGAGGTCGTAGCTCTCGAGCGCCGCCGCGTTGCGTCCGAGCTGGTAAAGGGTCGCGCCGCGTCCGCGGTGGGCGCGCGCGCAGCGCGGCTGCCTCGCGATCGCCGCCGCGTAGCCGGCCGCTGCTTCGGCGAAGCGTCCGAGGTGATGCAGCGCCGCGGCCCGATTGCAGTGCGCGTCCGCGAGCTCGGGCATGCCCGCGATCGCCCGATCGAAGCTCGCGATCGCCTCGAGCGGGCGGGAGAGCTCGAGCAACACGATGCCGAGGTTGTTGTGAACGTGCGCGGCGGTGTCGTTCACGCGCAGAGCCGTGCGGAAGCACTCCTCGGCGCGCGGGAGCCTGCCGGTCTGCGTGGCAATCGCGCCCAGCATCACCAGGGCATCGAAGCGGGTCGCGTCCTGCGCCAGCAGGGAAAAGCAGGCCTGCTCGGCCTCGGCGAGCCGGTTCGACTGGTAGAGCGCGATGCTGCGCTGGTGCAGCGCGACGATCGGGTCCGCTTCGGGCGAGGGTGCCGCCATCGCGTCACTCGACCGAAAAGCCCTGCGGCGGCTCGCCGCGTTCGGCGCGCTCCACCATGACAAGGTAGGCGCGCTCGAGTCGCCGACAGAATGAGGTCGTATCGAACAGCCCGCTGGTGTGCCGGTTCTCTCTGAGCCTGCTCCTGAGCGCCGTGAGCGAGGCGGGCTGCCGGGCGAGGGCGAGTGCGCGCTCCTCGTACTCCTCGAGGCTGGCCGTGATGAGCTCCGGCAGGCCGAGCGCGCGCAACAGGCTCCCCGCCATGCGCGAGGCGTAGGCCTCGCCCACGCAGGTGAGGAGCGGCACTCCCGCCCACAGCGCATCGCTCGCGGTCGCCCCGGCGCTGAACGGGAAGGTGTCGAGGAAGAGGTCGGCGAGCGCCACGCGCGCCAGGTGCAGCGGATACGGCAAACTGCCGGCCAATATCACTCGCGCGGGGTCGGTGCCGCGCTGCACGGCCTCGCGCCGCAGGTTGTCGCGGATCTCGCGGCTCCCGGCGATGAGCCACAGCACGCTGCCGGGAACCGCCGTGAGCAGCCGGCACCAGATATCGAAGAGCGGCGGGTTGTGCTTGCCATTGTTGTTGAAGCAGCAAAAGACCAGCGCCTCCTCGGGCAATCCAAGGTCGGCGCGGGTCGGCGTGGCTACCGCGGTGCGGCGCTCGTCGTTGGCCTGAAAGCAGTCGGCCAGGTACACCACCTGCTCCGAGTAGTGGCGGCACTCCCCGGGCGGGATCACGAACTCGTCGGCAATGAGGTAATCCACAGCGGCAGAGCCCGTGGTACCCGGGTAGCCCAGGTACGTGACCTGCACCGGAGCCGGCCGGTAGCTGAACACCGCGCTCTTCTGATGCTGGGTATAGCCCATCAGGTCCACGGCCACATCCACTTCGAGCTCGCGCATGAGCGCGGCAATCCCGCCCTCATCCCGCCCGCTCACGTCGATAAGGCGATCGAAAGCGCCTTGCAGCCGCCGGCACATGGCGCTCTCCTCCATGGGCCGCAGCGACAGCGCAATGACCTCGAAGCGCTCGCGGTCATGCTTCTCGAACACGCCCGCCATGAGGTACGACACCGCATGCTCGCGCAGGTCAGCGGAAACATAGGCCAGCCGTATCCGGCGATGACGGTAGCCGGCGGCGGGCAGCGGCGGCAGCTGCGCCGTCGGGCGATTCCGCGCCTGATAGTTGCGGGCACAGGTGAGCTGTGCGGCGGCCGAATCGGTCAGCGTGAGCAGCGTAAACGGCTCGACATTACGCACGTCCGGCGCGAGGCTGCCGAGGATTTCCGCGCGCGTCGCGGCGTAGTCCTGCCAATCGCAGCGCTCCAGGCGGCAGTGCATGACCAGGCCGGGTACAAGCTCATAGCCTGGCGAGCGTTCCTTGAGGCGCGCGTAGCACTCGGTTGCCTCGCCGTAGCGCTTTAATTTGCGCAGCACGACGCCGCGATTCCACAAGAGATCCGCCTGGTCGGGCATCAGCTCGAGCGCCTGCTCGAAGCACGCCAGCGCTTCCGCGAAGCGCTCGAGGTCCAGCAATGCATTGCCGCGCTGGTTGAGGAGGTCGACCCGGTTGGCGCCGGCGCGCGCCGCCTCATCGAATGCGCTCAGCGCCTCCGCCACCCGTCCCAGGGCGCGCAGCGTCACACCGCGTCCGCGGTGAGCGACGCCGAGCCCCGGTTTGAGCCGCAGCGCCGCGTCGTAGCTCGCGAGGGCCTCGCCGAAACGCCGCACATCGCGCAGCGCGTCTGCCTGATTGCTGAAGGCCTCGGCAAAGTCGGGCGCGAGCCGCAGCGACCGCGCGCTGCTCTCGAGTGCCTCGTCGGTGCGCTTCAGATCCCGCAGCACGATCGCACGATCGTTCCACAGCAGCGCAGACTGCTGATCGAGCCGCAGGGCGCGCTCTAAGCTCGCGAGCGCCTCCTCGGCCCGTCCGAGCTCCCTGAGCGCGTTGCCTCGGAGCGCGAGCAGCTCAGCCGGTGTGGCGTCGTTCTCCGGCACCTGCTGCACGATCTGGGCGCTGCGCGCCAGCGCCTCCGGATAGCGCGCGAGCTGCACCAGGAGGTCGCTCAGCCGGCCAAGCGCGGCGAGGAACTGCGGCTTGACGTGCAGTGCCTTCTCGAGATCCGCAACCGCCTGCTCCAGCCTGCCGAGATCGGCGAGCGCGTTGCCGCGATTGTAGAGTGCCTCGGCGAGATCCGGCTTGAGAGCAAGTGCCTGGTCGAAGCAGGCGATTGCCTCGTGAGCGCGCCCCGCGCGGCGCAGCGCGATCCCCAGATGCATGTACGCCGCCGGCTGCGCGGGGTCGATCCGCAGCGATTCGCGGATGAGGGCGATCCCCTCCGCGGCGCGCTGCGTCTGCGCACACAGCGTCCCGAGCTGATGGAGCGCGTCGCGGTGCCGCGGGACCGCCAGCAGCAGCTCTCGCAGCAGCCGCTCCGCCGGCTCGAGCTCGCGCCGCTTAAGGTGCTGCGCGGCGCGCGCCAGCAACGCTCGGTCGGGGGCCGGGCCCGGTGCATCCGCCGCCGCGACCCGACGCTTCGGCACCCGCGCGAGCGGCTCGACCGCGAAGCTCTGCGGCGGCGCGCCGCGCTCGGCGCGCTCCCACATCGCCGCATAGGCGCGCTCCAGATGCCGGCAGAAGCGCTCGGTGTCGAACAGCGGGCCGCGATCGCGGTTGCGGGCGAGCCGCGCCCGCAACTCAGCGAGCTCGCCGGGATTGCGGGCGAGACGCAGCGCGAGCGCCGCGTAGTCCTCGAGCGTGTGCGTGATCAGCTCCGGCAGCCCCACCGCCCGCAACAGGCTCCCGGCCATGCGGCTCGCGAAGGCCTCGCCCACGCAGGTGAGAACCGGGACGCCTGCCCACAGCGCATCGCTCGCCGTGGTCCCGGCGTTGAAGGGCAGCGTGTCGAGAAACAGGTCCGCCAGCGGCAAACGCGCCAGATGATCCGCGTACTCCAGGCGCCGCGCGAATATGAGCCGCTCGGCCGCCACGCCGCGCGCGTGTGCTTCGCGGCAGAGGTTGCGCTGCGCATCCTCGTTGTCGGCCACGATCCACAGCACACTGTGCGGCACGGCGCTGAGCAGCCGGCACCAGATCTCGAAGTGCGCCGGCGTGACCTTATAGGAGTTGTTGAACGAGCAGAATACGAAGGCATCTTCCGGCAGGCCCGCCGCGGCGCGCGTCGGCCGATGCTCGCTGACGCGCCGCCGGTCGTCGTTGGCCTGAAAGCACTCGGGAAGATAGATCACCTGCTCCGAATAGAAGCGCTCGGACCCCGGCGGAATGACGAAGTCGTCGGCAAGTATGTAGTC
>JASHQW010000348.1 GCA_030038875.1 Gammaproteobacteria bacterium
ATGAGCGCGACCGTGAGCGCGCGCGCGGCGGCCTGCGCGCCGATCACCGCGCGGGCGAGCTCGTGCGCGAGCCGGCTTTCGAGTTCGAGGATCGATGCACTCATGCGGCGAGCTGCCTTTCGATGCGGATCATGAGGTTGTGGAGGCGCGTGAGCGGAACGCGGCCGGACGAGTGCGCCGCGGCGTACCACTCGCGCAGCTGCTCGAGGTCGGCGCCGCTGATGCGCGGATGGTGCTCGAGGAGCTCCCAGGGCGGGCCGGCGGGCCGCGCCGCAACGGGCAGGCGCGCGCGCAGCCGCCGGAAGAAATGCTCGTACATGCGCTGCGCCGCCGCCGGCGCGGTCAAGGCGCGCGCCAGAAACAGCCCGGTCGCGCGCACCAGCTGTGCCTCGCGCGGCGCGGTCGTGCGGCTCACCGGCACCCTGAGGCGCGTGCCGCCCAGCACCCACGCGAGCCACAACGCCACCAGCACGCCAAGAGTCGCATAGAGGCGCGGATCACGGTAGAACTTCTCCGGATCATAGGCGTCGGATAATCCCTGGTGCTCGTCGTCGAAGAGCACCGTGCCGCCAGGCGCGAGGCTCGCGCTCACGATATTGGCGAGCAGCCGCGCGTTGCCGGCAAGACCGAGCGCGCGGTTGCTGAAGAGCGAGCTGAAGCCGCTCACGATGACGGTGCCGGCGCCGTGCGGCCGCCGCACCCATAGCGCTCCCGCACCGCTCTCGCGCGAACGCGCCAGGCACAGCATGAACCCGTCGTCCGGCAGACTCGCCGTCCACGCCGGCGAAGGAAACGCACGCCGCGGGTAATCCGACAGCGCCACTGCCGCAGCCACGCCGTCGAAATACACGTGGGTGCGATTCGGTACCAGGGTGCTGCGCTGCGGCTCGGCGAGCCGCCGAAATGCCGAAGTCATCGTCGTGCCGGGCGGCGGCGCAGCCGCGGGCACGCTCGCGCGCACCGTCTCGTGGCCGAGGCCGGTGAGATCGAGGAAATCGGTATCGAGGCCCGTCCGGGCCGCGGCCCAGTCCGGCCGGTCGGCGAGCGCGGCGAGCACCAGCAGCGTGTTGCCGGCCCGCAGCCATTCATCGAGCGCGCGCAGCTCCTCGGCCCGGAACGGCGTCACTACCGGCAGGCTGACGATCAGCAAGTTGCCGCTCAGTGTCAGGTCGGCCGCGCCGAGCGCGCCGTCAAAGCGCGCGCGCACCGCGCGCGTCGGCACGTGCTCGCCGGCGAGCCAGACGCTCGCGGCGGCGAGGCCGTTGTCGCCGCGCTCGGCGGTGGTCGGCACGGTGACATCGGGGCGCGCCGCCTCGCCGACGTGCACGAACAGCGTGAGGAAGAGCAGCAGCGCGCCGAGCGCGCACGCGAGCGTGATCAGCCGGTCCTTCATGTGTGCGCGGCCGCAAGCCCGTCGAGCAGCTCGCGGCCGCGCGCGAGGGCCTCGGCGAGCGTCTCCGGCGGGAGCGCCCGCCCCGAGAAGCGCAACCGTTCGCACACCTGGGCGAGGTCGGCGAGGCGCGCGTGATCGCCTGCGTCGCTAAGATGCGCCGCGCGCAGGAGCTCCCGCAGCGTGAGCGCCCTGGTCGGTGGCAGCCGCTCGAGCGCGGCGAGGCGCGCGGCGATGAGCTCGAGCAGCAGGCGCGGTCGCTCCGCGGGCGAGGCGGCCTCGATGGTCGCGAGGTCCGCGGCCGCGCCGCTCTCCGCTGCGGCGCCGCCTGCAGGCGGCGGCCACGGACCCAGCCGCAGCAGTCCGGCGGCCCGCAGCTCGCTCACGACGATCGCGCCCGAGAGCACCGCCACCACCGCCAGTGTGACAAGCGATACGACCCGGACGAATCCGGAGCGCGTCTTCAGCGCATCGAGCACCCGCGCGAGCCAGCCCGCACCGGGGGAGGCTTGGCGCGCGCTCAGCATCTCGCGCAGCCAGCCCTTGAAGCGCTCCCACCAGCTGCGCTGATTGCGCTGCGCCGGCGCGAGCGCGGCGAGCACTGCGGCGACGCGGGCAACCTGCGGCACGGCGGTGCCCAGACTCCGCCGCGACTCGCGGCCGATGAGCGCGCGCAGCTCCTGCAAGCCGCCGGCCGAGAGGTTGTTGCCCGCTCGATCCCAGTCGCGCGGCAGCCATGCCGCCCACGGGCTCTGCGTCAGGGCCGGCGCCAGATCCGGACAGCGGGCGGCGACCTTCTCGTAACCCTCGAGGGCGGGATCGAGCTGCGCGATGCAGCCCTCGAGCGCGCTCGCGGCATCGCGCGCGAGGGCGGGCGCTGCCGCGACCGCGATGAGGAGCGCCAGGAGCGCGCGGCGCATGGCCTACCCGGCGGCGGCGATTCTCTGGGCGAGGTCGGCACCCTCCCTGCGCACCGACAGGTCGCCGTACACGGCGAGGAAAAGCGCGGTAAAGAACGGCGCGCTGACGGCAGTCAGGATCACGGCGATGATCGAGGCCAGTGCGGCCGTGACTACCACGTCACCGCGTGCGATGGGCACTGCCGCGGCGACCGCGACCACGCCGGCAACCGCATAAAATGCCAGCAGCATCAACAGCGCGACGGTGTAGATCACGGCCAGCCGCCACCAACTGCCGGTCACGAGCCGCCGGCTGTGCACCAGGCTCGCCAAGGCGCCCCTTCCCGTCAGGAGAAACACCGGCCACGAGGCCGAGAATGTGATCCCGATCCAGGTTGCGGGAATAGACAGCACAGCCACCACCAGTATCAGCGTAAGGATCCCCGAGCTGCGGAAGGCCTCGGCCGGAACGAACCAGATGAAAGTCGCCAAAGCGTACAGAACCCACAGTAGCGCGAGTCCTGGCAGGCGGCGCAGAGCCGTCCCGAGCTCGCTGCCGGAGGCCGGCGTGCGACCGCTCACCACGGCGTACTGGCGCAGCATCATCGCACTATAGAGCACCATCGCGACCAGCAGCCCAAAGATATAAAGCAGCCAAAATTTCGGGTCGCGCTCGTCCAACAGACTGACCAGCGCTCGGTGGCTGACGAGCTTGTACAAGGTCGACAGCTCACTGGCGATCACCGCGAGGCCGGCAAACAACAGGCAGGTGAGGAGCGTGGCGCGGAAGATGCGGAACGCGAGATCGATGGTCTCCCCCACCGAGAGGGGCCGCGGCGGCGGGTACAGATTGGTGAGCATTCGTGCATATTAGCGAATATGACGGTTGAGGCACTGCTCATCCGGGCACGGCAGCTGCTTGCGCCGATGGATCCCGCCGCCGGCGTGCCCGGACAGCCCGCCGGCCTCGAGGCGGAGCTGCTGCTCGCGCACGTGCTCGGCACGCCACGCTCGCGCCTCAAATCGCACCCCGAGACGGCGGTGGACGACAGGGCCACCCGGCGCTACCTCGAGCTCATCCAGCGGCGCGTCGCCGGCGAGCCCCTTGCCTACCTCACCGGGCGGCGGGAGTTCTGGTCGCTCGACCTCGCGGTCACTCCGGCGGTGCTGATCCCGCGGCCCGAGACCGAGCTCCTGGTGGAGCGCGCGCTGGCGCTCGGGCCGCCCGGCGCCGCACGGGTCGCCGACCTCGGCACCGGCTCGGGCGCGATAGCCCTCGCCCTCGCGCGCGAGCGGCCCCGCTGGCACATCGTCGCGACTGACGTGTCGGCGCCCGCGCTCGCCGTGGCGCGCGCCAATGCCGCGGCGCTCGGCGCCGCCGGCATCGAATTCCTCGCCGGCAGCTGGTTCGAGCCGCTCGCCGGCGCGCGCTTCGACCTCATCCTGAGCAATCCGCCGTACGTCGCCGCGGACGACCCGGCGCTCGCACACCTCGCCTTCGAGCCCCCGCTCGCGCTCACCCCGCCCGGGGGCGATGCGCTCGCGGTGCTGCGACTGCTGGCGCGCGGCGCCGCGGCGCACCTCGTGCCCGGTGGCTGGCTGCTGCTCGAGCAGGGCGCCGGCCAGGGGCGCGCCGTGCGCAGCGAGCTTGTCGCCGCCGGCTTCGCTCACGTACGCTCGCACCGCGATCTCGCCGGACACGAGCGCATGACGGAAGGACAACGATGATCAGATTCGAAACCTCGCACGGCGCCTTCACGGTGGAGCTGTTCCCGAAGGAAGCGCCCGTTACCGTCGAGAATTTCCTCAAGTACGTCGACGACGGCTTCTTCGACGGCACCATCTTCCATCGCATCGTGCCCGGCTTCGTCATCCAGGGCGGCGGCCTGACCGCGGACTTCGCCAGCAAGAAGACCCGCGCGCCGATCCGCAACGAGGCCAAGAACGGCCTGAAGAACACGCGCGGCTCGCTCTCCATGGCACGCACCAGCGATATCAACAGCGCCACTTCGCAGTTCTTCGTCAACCTGAAGGACAATGCCTTTCTCGACCACGGTCCGCGCGACTACGGCTACGCGGTGTTCGGCCGCGTGAGCGAGGGTCTGGAGGTCATCGACAAGATCGCGCGCGTCGGCACGGGCACGCGCAACGGCTACCAGGATGCGCCGCTCGAAGACGTCGTGATCCTCTCGGCACGCCGCCTCGAGCCGGCGTAGCGCTCAGGGTGCGGGTATCCCGGCGGCGCGGCGCGCTCGGGCGGCGGCTGCTGCAGATTCTCGGGTTCGCGCTGCTCGCCTGGCTGCTGCTCACCGCCGTCCCGGTGTTGCTGCTGCGCTGGCTGCACCCGCTCACCAGCGCCTTCATGCTCGAGGCGGCCGCGCAGGCAGCGCTCGCGAATCAGCGCGGCTATCACACCGACTACCGCTGGGTGAGCCTCGAGCATATCTCGCCCCACGCCGCCATCGCGGTCATCGCCTCGGAGGATCAGACGTTCCCGTATCACGCGGGCTTCGACTTCGACTCGATCCGCGAGGCGGTGCGCGCCAGCGAGCGCGGCAAGCGGCTGCGCGGCGCGAGCACCATCTCGCAGCAGGTCGCCAAGAACCTGTTCCTGTGGCCGGGACACAGCTTCGTGCGCAAGGCGTTCGAGGCCTACTTCACCGTGCTGATCGAGGCCCTGTGGCCCAAGGAGCGGATCCTCGAGATGTACCTCAACGTCGCCCAGTTCGGCGACGGCATCTACGGCGTGCAGGCGGCGGCCGCGCGCTTCTGGCACACGCCTGCCGCGCGCCTCACTTCCGGCGAGGCCGCGCTGCTGGCGGCGGTGCTGCCGAATCCGCTGCGTCTGCACGCCGAGCGGCCTTCCGTCTACGTGCTCGAGCGGCGCGACTGGATCCTCGGGCAGATGCGCGAGCTCGGCGGCGCGGGTTACCTGCGCGAGGTGGAGAAAGAACGCTAGCCTGAGGGCTCGTAGCCGAGGTTGGCCGACAGCCAGCGCTGCGCCTCCGCGAGAGTCATCCCCTTGCGCCGCGCGTAGTCCGTCACCTGCTCGCGATCGATCTTGCCGAGCGCGAAGTAGCGCGCTTGCGGGTGCGCGAGGTACCAGCCGCTCACGGCCGCGGCCGGATACATGGCGTAGGAGTCGGTGAGACGGATGCCGGCGTTGCGCTCGACGTCGAGCAGCTTCCAGAGTTTGGCCTTCTCGGTGTGGTCGGGACAGGCGGGATAGCCCGGCGCCGGGCGGATGCCGCGGTACTCCTCGCGCACCAGCTGCTCGTTGGTGAGGGTCTCGGCGGCCGCGTAGCCCCACAGCTCGCGCCGCACGCGCTCGTGGAAGTGCTCGGCGGCGGCCTCCGCCAGGCGGTCGGCGAGCGCTTTCAGCATGATGGCCGAATAGTCGTCGTGCGAGCGCTCGAAGCGCGCCACGTGCTCCTCGATGCCGACGCCGGCGGTGACCGCGAAGGCGCCGAACCAGTCGCGCACACCGCTCGAGCGCGGCGCGATGTAGTCGGCCAGGCACTCGTGCGGCTGGCCTTCGGGCTTGCCCTTCTGCTGGCGCAGGAAGTTAAGGGTCGTGAGCACCCCGGTGCGCGCCTCGTCGGTGTGGATCTCGATGTCGTCGCCGACCGAGCTCGCGGGGAAAAGCCCGACCACCGCCTGGGCCGTGAGCCAGCGCCCCGCGATCAGCTCTTTCAGCATGCGGCGCGCGTCGGCGTACAGGTTGCTGGCCGCCTCGCCCACCTTCGGGTCGCTGAGAATGTCGGGGAACTTGCCGGAGAACTCCCAGGCGTTGAAGAACGGCATCCAGTCGATGTAGCCGAGGAGCTCGGTGAGCGGGTAGTCGGCGAAGCGATGCACCCCGGGCAGGCGCGGCTGCGGCGCCGCGTACGAGCTCCAGTCGATGGGGCGGCGATTGGCGCGTGCCGCCGCGAGCGTGAGCTCCGGCACCTTGACCTTCTTGCCGGCGTGCTGCTCACGGCGGCGCTCGTGCTCGGCGCGCACCTGAGCGACGAAGGCCGAGCGCGCGCCGGGCGCGCTCAGGGTCTGACATACGCCCACCGAGCGCGAGGCGTCCTTCACGTACACCACCGCGCCCGAGTATTGCGGCGCGATCTTCACCGAGGTGTGCGCAGGCGACGTGGTGGCGCCGCCGATGAGCAGCGGCAGCGCGAAGTCCTGGCGCTGCATCTCGCGCGCCACGTGCACCATCTCGTCGAGCGAGGGCGTGATGAGGCCCGACAGGCCGATGAAGTCCGCCTGCTCGCGCCGCGCGGTCTCGAGGATCTTCTCGCACGGCACCATGACGCCGAGGTCGATGACCTCGAAGTTGTTACATTGCAGCACCACGCCCACGATGTTCTTGCCGATGTCGTGCACGTCGCCCTTGACGGTCGCCATGACGATGCGGCCGTTGGAGCGCTGCGCGCCGGCGTCCTTGCTCTTCTCGATGAACGGCACCAGATGCGCGACCGCGCGCTTCATGACGCGCGCGCTCTTAACCACCTGCGGCAGGAACATCTTGCCGGCGCCGAACAGATCCCCGACCACGTTCATGCCGTCCATCAGCGGCCCTTCGATGACCGCCAGCGGCCGCTCGGCCGCGAGGCGTGCCTCCTCGGTGTCCGCGATGATGAAGTCGTCGATCCCCTTGACGAGCGCGTGCTCGAGCCGCTTGCCCACCGGAAGCTTGCGCCACTCGAGATCCTCGCGGCGCCGTGCGCCGCCTTCGCCCTTGTAGCGCGCGGCAGTCTCGAGCAGCCGCTCGGTGGCATCGGCGCGCCGGTTGAGCACCACGTCCTCGCAGGCCTCGCGCAGGTCCGCCGGCAGCTGCTCGTAGACACCCAGCTGCCCGGCGTTGACGATCCCCATGTCCATGCCGGCGGCGATCGCGTGATAGAGAAACACCGAGTGCATCGCCTCGCGCACCGGGTCGTTGCCGCGGAAGGAGAACGACACGTTGCTGACGCCGCCCGACACCAGCGCGTGCGGCAGCTCGCGCTTGATGCGGCGCGTGGCCTCGATGAAGGCCACGCCGTAGCCGTTGTGCTCCTCGATGCCGGTCGCGATCGCGAAGATGTTCGGATCGAAGATGATGTCCTCGGCCGGGAAGCCGACGCGCTCGGTGAGGACGCGGTAGGCGCGCGCGCAGATCGCCACCCGGCGATCGAGCGAATCGGCCTGGCCCTGCTCGTCGAAGGCCATGACGACCGCGGCGGCGCCGTAACGGCGCACTTTGCGCGCGTGCGCGATGAAGGCCTCCTCGCCCTCCTTCAGACTTATCGAGTTGACGATCGCCTTACCCTGCACGCACTTCAGTCCCGCCTCGATCACCGACCACTTGGACGAGTCGATCATCACCGGCACGCGCGCGATGTCGGGCTCGGAGGCCACCAGGTGCAGGAAGCGCGTCATCGCCGCTTCCGACTCGAGCATGCCCTCGTCCATGTTGATGTCGATGACCTGCGCGCCGTTCGTGACCTGTTGGCGCGCGATTTCGAGCGCCGCGGGGTAGTCGCCGGACTCGATCAGCTTGCGGAACTTGGCCGAGCCCGTGACGTTGGTGCGCTCGCCGACGTTGACGAAGAGACTCTCGTCGTCGATGTTGAGCGGCTCGAGCCCGGAAAGGCGGCACTTGACCGGCAGCAGGCCCACGCGCCGCGGCACTCGTCCCGCGACTCCTTCCTTGAGCAGCCGGATGTGCTCGGGCGTCGTGCCGCAGCAGCCGCCCACGATGTTGACGAGTCCCGATGAGGCATATTCGCGCAGGATGTCGGCGGTCTGCTGCGGCGCTTCGTCGTATTCGCCGAAGGCGTTCGGCAGCCCGGCGTTCGGATAAGCGCACACGAAGGTGTCGGCGACCCCGGCGAGCTCCTCGATGTAGGGACGCAGCTGCGCGCCTCCGAGTGCGCAGTTGAGCCCGACGAAGAGCGGCGCGGCGTGGCGGATCGAGTTCCAGAACGCTTCGGGCGTCTGTCCCGAAAGGATGCGCCCCGAAGCGTCGGTGATGGTGCCGGACACGGCCAACGGCACACTCATCCCGGTCTCGTCGAACAGGGTGAGGGCGGCATAGATCGCCGCCTTGGCGTTCAGCGTGTCGATCACCGTCTCGATGAGGAGCAGGTCAACCCCGCCCATGACGAGCGCGCGCGCCGCCTCGAGGTAGGCGGCGGCGAGCTCGTCGAAGCTCACGCTGCGGTGCCCCGGGTCGTTGACGTCGGGCGAGAGCGAGGTCATGCGGGTGGTGGGCCCGAGTGCCCCGGCGACGAAGCGCGGCGCCCCGGAGTGCCGCGCGTGCTGGTCGGCGGCGGCGCGCGCCAGGCGCGCGGCGCGATAGTTGAGCTCGCCGACCAGCGCCGCCGTACCGTAGTCGGCCTGCGAGATCGCGTTCGAGTTGAAGGTGTTGGTCTCGATGATGTCGGCACCGGCGGCGAGATAGGCGCTGTGGATGCCGGTGACGATATCGGGCCGCGTCAGGGTCAGGATGTCATTGTTGCCGCGCAGATCGTGGCCGTGATTGGCAAAGCGCTCGCCGCGGAAGCCGCGCTCATCCAGCCGGTGCTGCTGGATCATGGTGCCCATGGCACCATCGAGCAGCACGATGCGCTCGGCGGGCAGCCGCTTCAGCCGCTCGATGCGCGTGCGCCGCTCGGTCTCATCGAAGGGCTCGACGGCGAAAGGCGCCGCGGTGAGCGCGCGCGCGGCCGCGTCGTCCTGCTGCCT
>JASHQW010000349.1 GCA_030038875.1 Gammaproteobacteria bacterium
TGACCGTGCCTTCGGTGGGACCTATGGCCGTTGAGTCGAGGACTTCGGCCGCCAGGGGGGTCGGGAAGACGGAAGGAGGGGTCGGCGCACCGCCGGCGGCCGCGGACCCTCCCGCCAGGCCCACCGCGAGAGCCAAAAGCCACCTGAGCTCCCTTGAGACCACGGAATCCCTGACCCCGCCTGGGCCGACACCTTTACTATGGCGAGCGGGGCCTGGAGAGGCCCCTTACGGCTATCGTAATGGCACCCCGGACCAAATCAATCGCAAAGCAGCAAGCCACCCGGGTGGCGGTTGACACTCCCGGGGTCCCTACCTAGAATCGCCGGCCTTTGTCGGGCCGGCCCTTCGTAGCACGCCGGCACCGGAAACAGCGACTTCAGTGCACCGGGCCGCCTGACACAGGCGGCCCGGTTGTTCTGGGTCGCCCTTTGTGCGAGTACCCACCCCCGCACCTGAGACTAAGGAGACGAGTGTAACGATGGCGACCACGGGTCAGCTCATCCGGCAACCACGCCGGATGGGGGCAGAGAAAACCAAAGTACCGGCGCTCGGGGCCTCCCCGCAGAAGCGCGGCGTCTGCACGCGCGTCTACACCACGACGCCCAAGAAGCCCAACTCGGCGCTGCGCAAGGTCTGCCGCGTCCGCCTTACCAACGGCTACGAGGTCACGAGCTACATCGGTGGCGAGGGCCATAACCTCCAGGAGCACTCGGTGGTCCTGATCCGCGGCGGCCGCGTCAAGGATCTTCCCGGAGTGCGCTACCACACCGTCCGCGGCACGCTCGACTGCGCCGGCGTCGGCGAGCGCAAGCAGGGGCGGTCGAAATACGGCGCCAAGCGCCCGAAGAAATAACGGAGTCAGAGAGCCATGTCCCGTCGTGCCCAGGCGCCGGTCCGCACCATCCTTCCGGACCCGAAGTTCAACAACGAGATGCTTGCCAAGTTCATGAACGTGGTCATGAGGAACGGCAAGAAGTCCGCCGCCGAGCGCATCATCTACGGCGCGCTCGATCGTATCGCCGAGAAGACCGGCAAGCAGGGCACCGAGGCCATCGAGGTGCTCTCGGCCGCGCTCGACAACGTGAAGCCCGTGGTCGAAGTGAAGTCGCGCCGCGTCGGCGGCGCCACCTACCAGGTGCCGGTCGAAGTGCGCGCCACGCGCCGCCAGACGCTCGCCATGCGCTGGGTCATCGAAGCCGCGCGCGATCGCAGCGAGAAGTCGATGGCGTTCCGCCTGGCGCACGAGCTCATGGACGCTTCCGAGAACCGCGGCGCCGCGGTCCGCAAGCGCGAGGACACTCACCGCATGGCGGAGGCCAACAAGGCCTTCGCCCACTACCGCTGGTAAGCCTCAAAGGAACTGACCGTGGCACGCGCGACGCCCATCGAGCGCTATCGGAACATCGGCATCTCCGCGCACATCGACGCGGGGAAGACGACCACGACCGAGCGCATCCTTTTCTATACCGGCGTCTCGCACAAGATCGGTGAAGTCCACGACGGCGCGGCCGTCATGGACTACATGGAGCAGGAACAGGAGCGCGGCATCACGATCACCGCGGCCGCCACCACCTGCTTCTGGAAGGGGATGGACAACAGCTTCCCCGAGCATCGCATCAACATCCTCGACACTCCGGGGCACGTCGACTTCACCATCGAGGTCGAGCGCAGTCTGCGCGTGCTCGACTCTGCGGTGGCGCTCTTCGACTCGGTCGCCGGCGTCCAGCCCCAGTCCGAGACCGTCTGGCGGCAGATGAACAAGTACCGCGTGCCGCGCATCGCCTTCGTCAACAAGATGGACCGCGCGGGAGCGAATTTCCTGCGCGTGGTCGAGATGATCCGCGCGCGCCTCAGAGCCAACCCGGTCGCGATCCAGCTGCCGATCGGCGCCGAGGACGCCTTCGCGGGCGTGGTCGACCTGATCCGCATGAAGGCCATCTACTGGGACATGGAAACCCAGGGGATGAAGTTCGAGTACCGGGAGATCCCGGAGCACCTGCAGGCCGAGGCCGAGGAGTACCGCGCCAAGATGATCGAGGCGGCCGCCGAGGCCAACGACACTCTGATGCACAAGTACCTCGAGCACGAGCAGCTCTCGGATGCCGAGATCCGCACCGGGCTGCGTGAGCGTTCACTGCGCAACGAGATCGTGCTCGCCATGTGCGGCTCGGCTTTCAAGAACAAGGGCGTGCAGGCACTGCTGGATGCGGTCATCGAGTTCATGCCCTCGCCGGTCGACATGCCGGACGTGAAGGGCCTCGACGACCATGAGCGTGCGGCCACCCGCAAGGCAAGCGACGAGGAGCCCTTCTCCGCGCTCGCCTTCAAGATTCTCAACGACCCCTTCGTCGGCAACCTGACCTTCTTTCGTGTCTACTCGGGCATCCTCAACTCCGGCGACACGGTGTTCGTGCCGACCAAGGACAAGAAGGAGCGCATCGGACGGCTCCTGCAGATGCACGCGAGCGAGCGCACCGAGATCAAGGAGGTGCGCGCCGGCGACATCGCCGCGGCGGTGGGGCTCAAGGACGTCATCACCGGCGACACGCTCTGCGACCTCGAGAAGGTCATCACGCTCGAGAAGATGGAATTCCCGGCACCCGTGATCTCGGTGGCGGTGGAGCCGAAGACCAAGGCCGACCAGGAGA
>JASHQW010000350.1 GCA_030038875.1 Gammaproteobacteria bacterium
CGGCGGCGCGGCGCCCGCGGGCGCGCCGGCTGCGGCCGCGGCCGCGCTCATGCAGGCTCTGCGCCGCGTGCACGTGGGGTTCGAGCGCGGCTTCGTGCGTTTTCGCGACATCTACCGCAACGCGGTCGCCTGGGCGCTGTCGCAGCCGAAGCTCATCGTGCTGGTGTTCCTCGGCATCATGCTGGTGTCGCTGCCGCTGTTCCCGTTTCTCGGGCGCGATTTCTTCCCCGATGTCGATGCCGGGCAGATGCGGCTGCACGTGCGCGCACCCGCCGGCACGCGCATCGAGACGACCCAGCAGTACTTCTCGCAGGTCGAGGGAAGCATCCGGACACTGGTCGGCAACCAGCAGATCAGCGTGATCCTCGACAACATCGGCCTGCCTTACAGCGGCATCAACATCGCGCTCTCGGACTCGGCGACCGTGGGTCCGATGGACGGCGAGATCCTGATCTCGCTCACCCGCAAGCACGCACCGACCGCGGAGCTCACCGCCATGCTGCGCCGGGAGCTGCCGCAGAAGTATCCGGCGCTGCAGTTCTTCTTCCAGCCGGCGGACATCGTCGACCAGGTGCTCAATTTCGGTCAGCCGGCGCCGATCGACATCCGCGTCACGGCCTCCGATACCGACGGCGCCTACAGGCTCGCGGCGCGGCTGGCGCGGCTGATCGGACACATACCGGGCGTCGTGGACGCGCATGTGTTCCAGGTTCCGGACGCACCGGCGCTGTCGGTCGATGTCGATCGCGCGCTCGCCACCCAGGTCGGCCTGACGCAGCGCGAGGCGGCGAGCAACGTGCTGGTGACCACCAACTCGAGCGCCCAGACCGCGCCTAACTTCTGGGTCGACCCGAGCAACGGCGTGAGCTACCCGCTGGTGGTGCAGCAGCCGACTTACGACATCAATACCTCGCAGGACCTGAAGATCATGCCGGTCAGCAGCAGCGCCGGCGGCAGCCAGTCGCAGCTGCTGATGAACCTGTCCACCGTCGGCCGGCAGACCACGCCCATGGTGACCTCGCAGCTCAACATCCGCCCGGTGTTCGACGTGCACGCCAACGTCCAGGACCGCGATCTCTACTCGACCTCGCGCGACATCGACCGCGTGATCGAGGCCAACCGGCCGCCGGCGCAGAAGGCGATCGACATCGCGCTCAGCGGGCAGGTCGAGACCATGCGCGAGAGCTACACCGGGCTCTTCACCGGCATTGCGCTCGCGGTCGTGCTGGTCTATCTGTTCCTGGTGATCAACTTCCAGAGCTGGATCGATCCGCTCATCGTGCTGATGGCCGTGCCCTTCACGCTGAGCGGCGTCATGTGGATGCTGTTCCTCACGCAGACGCACCTCAGCGTTCCGGCGCTCATGGGGACGCTCATGGCGATCGGGCTCACCACGGCCAACAGCATCCTGGTGGTGACTTTCGCCAATCAGCGCATGGACGAGGGCGATCAGTCGCTGGTGGCGGCCGTGACCGCCGGCTACACCCGCTTGCGGCCGGTGCTGATGACGGCCGGCGCGATGATCCTCGGCATGGTGCCGATGGCGCTCGGCGTGGGGGAGGGCGGTGAGCAGAATGCACCGCTCGCGCGCGCCGTGATCGGCGGACTGCTGTTCGCGACCTTTGCGACGCTGATATTCGTGCCCACCACGTACCGGCTGCTGCGGCGCGCTCCGGCGCACGTCGCGCCCGATACCCCCTGAAGGCGCAGCAGCCGTGCAGGACAACCACGATACGGGAGCAAGCCGCATGGACGAGCAAGTCCGGCAAACCGACGTGGGCGACGATGCCCAGGCCGCCGAGACCCACGCGGTCTCATCTCAGTTCGAGCCGGGCACCGGCGAGCGGCTGAAGCGCGCGGCGAAAATTGCCGTGATCGTGCTCGGCGTCGCCTTCCTGCTGGTCAGCGTCGATCGCTTCTTCAAGGCGCGCAGCATCGCGCGCGCGACGCAGGCCGCAGCCAGCGCGCGGCCGCTGGTCGACGTCTTCACCGCCAAGGCGGTCGGCGCCGTGCAGCGCCTGGTGCTTCCCGGCTACACCGCCGCCTGGCACGCGAGCACCATCTACGCACGTGTCGACGGCTACGTCGGCGACTGGCACGTCGATATCGGCGATCGCGTGCACAGCGGGCAGGTGCTCGCGGTCATCGAGACGCCCGACCTCGATGCGGAGCTGGCCGCGGCCCGCGCCCAGCTCAGGGCGGACGAGGCTACCGTGCTGGTGCGCAAGGCGGAGACCGAGTTCGCCCAGACGACCTACGAGCGCTGGCGCGACTCGCCCAAGGGAGTGGTGTCGGAGCAGGAGCGGGAGGAGAAGAAGGCCGGCTATGACAGCGCCGTTGCACGGCAGCGGTCCGCGGAAGCCGACGTGGCACTCGCCCAGGCCCAGGTGAACAAGTACGAGGCGCTCACCCAGTTCAAGAAGGTGACCGCGCCGTACAACGGGGTGATCACCGTCCGCGACATCGATATCGGCAATCTCGTCACCGCCGGCAGCACTTCGGCGACCACGCCGCTGTACGTCATGACGCAGAACGACCCGATCCGTATCTTCGTCGATGCGCCGCAGAGCGCAGCCGACGACCTGATCAACAGCAAGGCTCCCGTTGAGGTGCAGACCAGCGCCGGCGTCGTGCGCGAATACACCGGCCAGGTGACCCGCACCTCCGAGGCGCTGAATCCGCAGGCGCGCACGCTGCGCGTCGAGGTGGACATCCCGAATCCGAAGGACGAGTTCGTTCCGGGCATGTACGTCAAGGTCGGCTTCGGGCTGCCGCCGCGCGGTCTGGTGCAGGTGCCGGCGGCGGCGCTGGTGTTCCGCGCCAGCGGCCCCCAGGCGGCGGTGGTGGACCAATCCGGCCGCCTCGCCTTCCGCAACGTGACGATCGGGCGCGACGATGGGAACGTCGTCGAGCTGAGCTCGGGCGTGGCGCCCGGCGACCAGGTCGCGCTCAATGTCAGCAGCCAGATCGCCGACGGCGAGCTGGTCAGCGTGCAGGGCGTCGCCGCCGGCAAGCCGGCGGCGCCCGTGGCTACCGCCGAGCGCTGAGGGAGCGCCGCGCATGCGCCCGCGCCTGCCGGACTTTCTCCTGGCTCTGACGACGGGCCTCGTGACGGCCTGCGCGGTCGGACCGAATTACCGCACGCCGCAGGTTCCCACCCCCGGGGGCTACGCCGAGACGGCGGGCGCCACGAGAGCCGCGGGCCCGCCGGCGGGCGCCGCCAATCCTGCGCCGGCGGCGGTGGATCTCGCCGCCTGGTGGCGCGCCCTGCAGGACCCCGAGCTCGATTCGCTCGTCGAGCGCGCCGTCAGCGGCAATCCCGACGTCCTCATCGCGCTCGACCGCCTGCAGGCGGCGCGCACCTTCGAGGCCGCCATCATCGGCACCGTGCTGCCGGTGGCAGACGCGGCCGGCGGCGGCGGCCGCGGTACCGGCAGCGACCTGGCGCGCGGACGCGCCGCGCAAACTCTGGTCTCGGCCGACAGCACCTCGGGCCTCGAGCACATCAACGAGGTGGGCGGGTTTGACGCGCTCTGGGAGCTCGACGTGTTCGGCAAGTACCGGCGCGAGATCGAAGCGGCGCGTTACGATACCGAGGCGACGCGCGCGGCACGCAACGGTGTGCTGGTCTCGGTGATCGCCGACGTGGCGCGCGCCTACGTCGACCTGCGCGGCCTGCAGGTACGCGCCTCGGTGCTGCGCTCGGCGATCGCGGTGCTGCGCGAGTCGCTGCGCATCGTCAGCATCCGCTACGACCGTGGCATCACCAACGAGCTCGATGTGACGCTTGCGACACGCGAGCTGGCGACGCTCGAGGCGCAGGCCGCTCCGGTCGATGCCCAGGTGCGCGCCGCCGAGTACACCATTGCGGTGCTCCTCGGCGCGTACCCGGAGGACATGGTGAAGGAGCTCAGCGCCACCGCCATGGTGCCGTCGGTGCCGGGTGCGGTCGCGGTCGGCCTGCCGGTCGAGCTGCTGCGCAGGCGTCCGGATATCCAGCAGGCGGAACGTGAGCTCGCCGGCGCGAACGCGCGCATCGGCATTGCGACGGCGGACCTCTTCCCGTCGATCTTCATCTCCGGCTCGGTGGGCGTGCAGCGCCAGGACGCACCGGGCCTGCCGATCATCGGGCAGCACATCTGGTCGGCAGGTCCGGGAGCACTCTTCCCGCTGCTCGACTTCGGTCAGCTCGATGCGCAGGTGGAGATTGCGACCCTGCAGACGCGGGCGCTGCTGGTCAGCTACAAGCGAACCATTCAGGAGGCGGTGCGCGAGGTCGACAGCAATGCGGCTCTGTACGCGGCGCAGCAGCTCAGCCTGGTCAAGCTCGAGACCGCACTCACCGCCAGTCAGCGCGCAGTGACGCTCGCCAACGAGCGCTATGAGCGCGGTCTCACCGACTACCTGAACGTGGTGGATGCAGAGCGCCAGGAGTACGACATCGAGGAGCAATACGCCGCCACGCAGGTCGCGGCGGCGGAGGAGTTCATCGAGCTCTACCGCAGTCTCGGGGGCGGCTGGGAGAGCTACCAGAGCCTGCCGCCCATTCACCGGCCCGAGCCCGCCGTCATCGCGATGTTCCAGCGCACGCTGAGCCGCAGCAATGCGCTGAGGTAGCAGCAGGCAGGTCTGCGGCCGCACGCCACGAGGCGCCGGGTCTGCCACCGGCGGCGCGCTATTCGGCGCTGCGCAGGAGCTCGTTGATGGAGGTCTTGGCGCGCGTCTGCGCGTCGACCCGCTTGACGATGACCGCGCAGTAGAGGCTGTAGCGCCCGTCGGCGGATGGCAGCGTGCCCGAGACCACCACCGAGCCCGCCGGGATGCGTCCCTGGAGGATCGCGCCCGTCGTGCGGTCGTATACGCGGGTGCTCTGGCCGATGAACACGCCCATGGAAATGACCGAGCCGGCCCCGACCACGACACCCTCGACGACCTCGGAGCGCGCCCCGATGAAGCAGTCGTCCTCGATGATCGTCGGGCTCGCCTGCAGCGGCTCGAGCACGCCGCCGATGCCGACGCCTCCCGAGAGGTGCACGTTGCGGCCGATCTGCGCGCACGAGCCGACGGTGGCCCAGGTGTCGACCATGGTGCCCGCGCCCACATAGGCGCCGATGTTGACGTAGCTTGGCATCAGCACCGCATCGGGGGCGATGTAGGCGCCGCGGCGCACCACGGCGTGCGGGACGATGCGCGCGCCGCCGGCGCGCAGCTCGGCCTCGCTCGCGTTGGCGTACTTGAGGGGCACCTTATCGAAGAAACGGGTGAAGCCGGCGTCGATCGCGCGGTTGTCGTGGGTGCGGAAATAAAGGAGTACCGCCTTCTTCAGCCACTCGTTCACCACCCAGCCGCCGTCGCGGGGCTCGGCGACCCGCGCCTGCCCGCTGTCGAGGAGTGTCAGGCACTCTTCCAACGCCGCCGCGAGAGCGGGCGTGAGATTCCTCGGGGTGAGATCCGCACGCCGCTCGAAGGCGGCCTCGATGGTGGCGCGCAGCTCCGGCGCTGCGCTCACGGTGTGGCCCGGGCGCCGATGCCGGTGGCGCGCAGCGCCTGCTGCTCGCGGTCGAGCGCGGCGATCAGCCGTTCCTTGAGGCGCTCGGCGGCCTCGCCCGTGAGCGGCCGGTTGTCGAAGTCGGTGAGGTAGAAGACATCCTCGGCGCGCTCGCCCACGGTCATGATCTTGGCGGCGTGCAGCTCGACCCGCTCCTCGACCAGCGCCTTGCCCACATCGCACAAGAGGCCCGGACGGTCACCGGCGGTGAGCTCGAGCACCGAGCGGTGATTGCGCTCGTCGACGCTGAGCGCGATCTGGGTCGCGGTGTTGAACATGCGCGCCTGACGGGGCGCACGCCGCGACACCGAGAGCGGCGCGTCCTCCGGGCCCTGCACCGAGCGCCACAGCGCCTGCTCGATCTCCACCAGTCGGTCGCTGTCGGTGATCGCCTGCCCGTCGTCCTCGAGCACGTGAAAAAGGTCGAGGCTGAAGCCATCGCCGGTCGGGGTGATGCGCGCGTCGACGATGTTGAGCCCGAGCTGATCGAGCACGGCGGTGGTGCGCGCAAAGCCATGACGGCGCGGGCGCGTGAAGATGAGCACCGCGGTGGTGCCGCGCACGCTGTGTGCATCGAGCGCCACCAGCGGCTCGTCGGAGGCCGCATCGCGCTCGGCCAGGAGGCGCGTGTGCCAGGCGACCTCCTCGGGCGAGTGCTGCAGGAAGTAGCCGGCCGAGAAGCGCGTCCAGGCGGCGGCAATGTCGCTCTCGGCGACGCCGCGCTCGATCAGCAGTCGCCGCGCCGCGTCCTGCGTCTCGCGCACCAGATGCTCGGGGTCGATCGGGCTCTCGAGTCCGCGGCGCAGCGCGCGCTTCACCCGCTGGTAGAAATCCTTGAAGAGCGAGGCCTTCCAGGAGTTCCACAGCTTGGGGTTGGTGCCGCGCACGTCCGCGCAGGTGAGCACGTAGAG